>DUGW01000195.1 GCA_013331125.1 Candidatus Woesearchaeota archaeon
CAGTATGTCAACAACGGGTTCATAGACGAGTACCGGAAGACGCTCGTCAAAGCGGGAATACCGGTGATAATGCCGAAGAAGACGACAGATTTCTGCGGGATAAGGGTAGAGATAATACCGTTCATAGAACACGACACGCCCCAAGCAGAAGATATGGACACAGACCTTGTCAGAAAGATGGCTGAGATGACAGCAAAGAAACAGATGATCAACATACCCCTCAACACACACAAGCTGATGGATGGGACCATAAATAAAGCAGAACGCCTGATGACTATGATAGATATGACAGAAGATGAGAAAGAAAGGCTGAGGNNACATACATAGAGAAGACAAAAGAAGACCCGGAACAGCTCTACAGGTTCATAATACTCAATACGGCAAGGGTGCTACACGACAACCTGAAAGAAATCGGGAAGATACCCCAGAAAAACATGGATGCTTTCAAGACGCTGCTGAATGACGAGAAGATGATACGCATACTGAAAGATCAATCTGTATAGCAATACTCATTGGCTGATGAAGTAGTGATACCATTGCTGCCATGACTGCCGTCACATCCTGAAGAATAATGGTCGCTGGCGTGACAACGCACGGCCTTGAATTCTGCATCTATGACATCGTGATGGTGCTTGGCCTGAAGACCCAGACTGCCTGACTCCTTCACCTCCTCAACCTCGAGATCATTCTTATGCCAGTAGATCGGACCAAGATCCTCGATGTCCTCATCATTCTCACCATAAAGAAGTTCCCCACCACTGTTGAAGTGGTTACCGGCACAACAAGTATAAAGGTGGTCGGAAACCTCGCAGGTAAAGCCTGCCAATTCATCAGTATTGATGTTTATCGGCACATAATGATCATCCGGAATCCCGCGGGTGAGAGCCTTAGTTTTCACAAAGTCCTGGAACTTGAACTGGAGGGTGACGCCGCGAGAGGAGACACAATCAGACCCGCCATGAGTGAAATGCAGATTGGTGATGACCATAGTATTACCGTCGTTGAAACCCACGCACCTACCATCATCATCGATTTGAGACCTTTCCCAAATCTTTGTACTCCCAAGCACAGGAGTAGCAGAAAGGGCAAAAGAGAGCAAACCCATGTAGACAAGACCTTTCTTAGCAGAGCTGCCAGACTCATCAAGAAAAAAATCAGCCAGCCTCTTCTTCAGTTCAGGCAACACCTGAAATACACCTCCAATAAGCAAAATCCAATCCTTCATCATCCTCTGACTGGCGACTATAAAAATGTTTGTATAGTCTTGCAAAATCGGATAGGTAACCAACAGAGGAGCCTTGAGCATAATCAAGAACCTGCCTGCAAGTAAAACCTTTCTTCCACACCAGGTCCTGAGAAAGATCATAGAAACACATCAACTTCTGGAAATCCTGAAGGGTCTGGCCGGGAGAAACCCATCCGACAGTTCCAGGAGTAAAATTCCTGGCAGCATAACTGGTCTCACAGAAAGGCACGACAGAATCCAGATCGTTTATGATCTCTTTATTACAATCGTACCGTTCGGCTGCACCAGACATCAGATTGCAGATCTTTCTGTCAGAACGGTCAACAGCCACCATGAGAAGGCAGGAAGCGTTCTCTGACCCGTAGATGTCACAGAAATCCGCATCCAGAGATGCCTTGTTCAGCGCATAGTATACATCCAAGCAGGAAACAGACCCGTCACAGAGGGAAGGGTCATTTCTAGATGAGAACTGGGCAACGACATCAGACTGGCACTGCTCCCTCAAAGCGCGAGATACTCTGCGACACTCGGCGAAATCCAGATCCTTCACTGCCTGATCAGAATAACATACGTCACCAGGAAGACCCATGATTCGTTGGAAGAAGCAGTAGTCAGTCTCCCAGATACTACCTGTACAATAATAATACTTGTTATGGTCCTTTACATGCTTACAAGCAGAGGTGTCGTTGGTCTTTGACGCGTAGAGAAGGACCTCATTATCAGACATACCTTCAAAAGTCACAATTTTCTCGACTTTCTGGACCTCTTCAACATACTTGACTGTCTGGGTTATCTTGAAATAAGCGAAGACCGCTGCAGCGGCGATTATTAGGACAATGATAATACCATAGACAATCATATTGGTCTTAGGCTGCTTGCGGAGATGGGGCTTCACGCGGAAGACATACTCAGCAGCCTCTTCAATCGCTTCGATAGGATGACCAGCATCTGCCAATGCGCGCTTGACCTTCTTCAGGTCAACACCCTTCTCAAGATGCTGCTCAATATAAGAAATGACATTCTCATTAGGCTTCTTATTACCTGCCATAGGGACCTCTTTTTGATAGAAAGACAACATATAAAGCGCATTTATAAAGGTTTCTTTAAGATTGACAAAGATACTTAAATAAAAAGAGCTTAAACAAAGAGATGGCAAAAAGAGCAGAGATAAGTCTGGGAAGGTTATGCAACAACAACTGCGTATTCTGCCTGAAGGAAGAAGGTGAACCCGCAGTTGTGGAAAAAGAAATCATCTTCAGGCGTCTTGAGGAATTCGAGAGAAACGGGATAACTGAAGTGCAGTTCACGGGCGGAGAACCAACAATAAGAAAAGACCTTTTCGATATAATCGACCACGCAAAAAGACTCGGATTAAAAGTGCATCTGCAGACAAACGGACGGGCATTCTATTACAAGTCATTCGCGAAAAGGGTATGCGAACAGGGAGTGGAATCATTCCTGATCAGCCTACACGCACACACACCCGAACTATACGAAAGGCTGTGCGGAACAAAGGGTCATGAACAGGTGATAGTGGGCATAAGAAACCTTCTTGAGCTGAAACAGAATGTTGTGATCAATTGCGTATTGTCAAAAGACAACATAGGATACGCAGAAGAGATAGCAAAACATCATGCAAGACTCGGAGCTGAACACCTACAGTTCGGATGGGTAACACCGAAAGGGAGGGCGCTGAAGAACTTCGAAAGCGTGGTGCCAAAGTTTGATGAAAGCATCCATCACCTCCTGAAGGCGATCGACTGGCTAGATGAGAACCATAAAGGAACACTGAACATCCTAGGTATACCGCAATGCATACTCGGAAAAAGATCATTCTTCAAAGCAGAAGAGTATGAAGGACAGGTCATCCTCAAGAACGGCGAAGCCAAGGAAATAAACAGGGACGGCGCGCTGCAGAACAAGACAAAACCAGAAAAATGCAGAAAATGTGTTTATGATCAAAGATGCGAGGGCCTGTTCGCCGAATATGTGAAGAGACATGGAACAGAAGAAATCAGGCCGGCTGAAGAACCGCTGCTGAAAGTGCTGCTCGTCGCCGGTTATCACCCAGAGAAGGACACTGACGAAATACCAAATTACGGAGCAAACAGGGTGACAAACGAACTGTTACTGGCACTGGAAAAAAGCGAGATGATTGACAAAGTCGTCTATATTGTCGGTGCTGACAGATACAGAAAGAAGAAGGAACTTCAGAACGGGCGGGTCAAGATGTGCCTTGACAGCATGACGCAAAGCGTGGCAAAAAAATACGAAACAGACGTGGTCGCCTGCTATTGTATACTCAGACAATTCTCTGAGAGACTAAAAGATTTCGGGTTCAAGAAGATAATGCTGATACACTCGCAGGACGCGCCAGACATACTCGAGGTATACGGCAGATACATATTCGAATGGAACAAAAAGAACTCCTGGTGGATAAGCCCCAGCGAAGCCGGCAAAGAGATAGCGATGAACATATTCCGCGAATTCGAGAGACACAAAGGGGGGAACTATGACCACAGGATCAAAGTCATACCTTGGGGTATAGGCCCCGTTGCAGAGAGAAAAAAATCCCCTGACAAGATAAGACTCCTTTACCTGGGAAGGCTGGACAGAAGATACAAACTGGACATAATCCCGCTGATCAAGACATTCAGAGAACTGCAGAAAAAATACCCCGACATCGAACTACACCTAGCAGGAAAGATGGCCAAATGGGAAGAGAAAAACCTAGGAAGAGAACTCACAAAAGGGATAGGATACTACGGAGAGATAGCCGAGAAACACAAAATGGAATTCATAAGAAGACACGACATGCTGATATCGCCGGTGAACTCAATACAAGAGACGTTCGGGGTGACGCTGATAGAGGCGGCAAGCCAGGGACTCGACGCGATAGGGACAGACTGGACTGGATACAATGAGATACTGAAAGAGGAAAAGCTGATAAAAACCAAAAAAAGGACGCCAGATGTTGGCCTGCCTGTAGGAAAGGAAAAATTCCCAGAGTTCTACGCTGTCGCAGAGAGGATACGAGAAGGAATAGAGATAGACTGGACAGACTGCCAGAAAAAACTCGAGAAAGCGATTGCTGACGCCAGGGATGGAAAAAGGCCCGACCCGCTGAAGCATGGAATAAAGAATTACCTGTGGAACAACATCGTGAAAGAACATGAAAAATTATGGTTAATGAGAGACGATCAAAAAGAAGACAAGACAAGACCATACATCCCAGACCTGACCATCCCTGCCAGCCTGTTCTTCATCACAACTCAGCACAGACGGGCATGACATCTATACCAGACTCGCCCATCGGAAGCTCAAAAGAGAACTGGGCAGGCTTTGACGCGCCCGGCTCAAGAATGCCGAGAGAGCCCTTCTTCTTGAAACCCTCTGTCTCGTGATCGACAACCAAGAGGAGCTGACAGTCAAGGGAAAAAGGTTCCTGGTTCTTGACGATGAAAGAGAGCTTCGTCATCGTGTTGTTTGTCTTCTCATTCAAAACATCAGACTCTGAAAGGTTGTAGATGGCGACAGCATACTGCCTCTCCTGCTTCTGAGGGGCACAGGCCAGAAGAAAGATGAAAAGAACAAAAAGTGCGAATATGAAAAATCTCATAGATTTGGGAGGGAACTACCTCTTATTAATTGTTTCCAATCGTTTAAAAACAGAGCCCAGAGAAGAGGCGGCGTCGGAAGGGTGCATACCAAGGGCCTCAAAAAAAGAAGAAAGGTCCCGGGGTGAACGGAGATGATAAGGCTTCGCTGCAAAAGAGGCTATGCAGGCAGTAAAACCGAACTTGCGCGCAAAGATGATGTTCTGGGAAAGGCGACCCATAACGATTGAGCGGCGACGGCTCGACGAGGACAAGATGTCAGAGAAACTGAAACCTATGATGATATCGTTCTTCCTGGCGAGATCCGCGTGGATATGATTAAGGCCAGAAGCCCGATGATGGATGAAATCAGAACGGCCAGAGAACTCAAGACCGAAAAGGATGTCAGGCTTCGACTGCTCAAGGACAAGACGGATCCTGGACTGGTCAGAAGGACAACGCATGACGGTGAGGTGCTGGCCCTTATACTTGCGAATCGTCTCTTCGGTGCAGAGGACTGCAGAAAAGAGCTTCAATGAGGTCTTGACCTGCGGAGGAGGCGTGGGCCTATCATAGACAAAGCAGAGCCCCTGAAGACCAAGACGCTCAGCAAGAGCTATGAATGCGTTCTCGTCGTTTTTGGGAAATACAAGATCAATCATAGCAGAGGAGAAAGAAACCAGATTTATATTACTGTCGCTAAGCGACCCTCAAATCTCTCCCTTAAATGGGAAAAATGGGTCCATGTCAAGCTGATCTGCGCAATGGCGACAGAGCCTGATAGAGGAAAGCTTCCCTTCAGCGTGGAGCTGCCTGAGCATCTGCATAGGCTTGCCATTCCAAACATCAACCAAAGACTCCCTGTTCAGGTCACCAAGGACGCAGAGACCATCATAATCATAACAACAGGGAACAACCCGCCCATCCCAAAGGACAGTCAAAGATGACCAGGGAAAAGAACAACGCCTTGCTGCCACGGGTCTTGAGGAGCCAATGCTAAAAGAGTTTATCAAAGAGTCATCGCCGTTCCATCTGGAGAATGGTTTTATCTTCACAGAGTCGACGCCAAGAGAGAGCCATTTCCTCTTGAACTCATCCACGTTGCCTTCAGTCCCTTTCATCAGGATCATCTGGACCTTTATGTGTGGCTTTCGAAGACTGTTCTTCCTCTTATAATCAACAAGCTTCAGGACATTCCTCTCAGCCAGAGCAAGATCTGCATTTGGTCCCCTGATGCCCTTGAACTGCGCATCGGACAATCCGTCTACCGAAACCTCAAGAAGCGACAAACCACCATCACAGACAGCCTTTATCCTATCGTCAGTCAACTCTCCAGGGTTGATCGACATGCCGACGACCAAACCCTTGCCTTTAAGGTATGAAAGGATGGGACCTAATTGCGGGTGAAGGAGAGACTCACCAAAATGGTGAAGACGAAAAGGACGGTAACAGCCACTCGCAGAGGTTATCGAAACAAGCTCATCAACAATCTTCCTGAACAGGCCAAGAGAGATATATCCCACTTCTCTGGACATCTTCTTACGAGGACACATGACACAACTCATGGTGCAGGCATTCGTAAGCTCAATCTGACAGATGCTGGGGGATGTCTGTGACTCTATGGCGCCTTCCTTGAACTCTGCAAGCTGCTTGAGAAACTCTGAATCGTGAGGGCCAGCCATCTTATCATCTTATCCCAAAAACCTTCAGCCATGAAAGGAGGACAAACTCCTTGACTTTCCTGAAAGCCATCTCGATGTCGTCGATGTTGTCTGTGACAGGCTCGAATATCAACGAAGACTCCAGATGGGCATAGGTCTTGCGGAAGATGAACTTCGTGCGGGGCATATGCCATTCAGAGGTAATGATGGTTATCTTCTTCGGGTGCAGATCCTTGATGAGCTCCCAGCAGAACAAGGCATTATGCAAGGTATCACGGGAATTCTTCTCGACAATGATATCCTTATCGGGAATGAACCTCAAAGTCATGACGCGCATGATCTCAGACTCTGGCACGGGAAAACGTCCAGGACCGCCAGAAAAGATGACTTTGGAGTAACTGTTCTTCCTGTAGAGCTGGACAGCCTTACGGACGCGGTTGACCATTAAATTAGACGGGCGACCATCGCTATTCGGCTGACAGCCAAGCACAATCAAAACGCTCTTTGTCTTAGACATCTTCTATTCTCCTCTGATTTTCATGAAAAGCTCACGCATATCCTTCTCTGAATAACCTATCAAGGGGGTAAGCATGACGGAGCCGACAGAGCCATATGCTGACGGGTCGAAACTGTCG
>DUGW01000153.1 GCA_013331125.1 Candidatus Woesearchaeota archaeon
TTCAGCGTGAAATTATACCTCTGGGCGAGACCGAGAAGCTTAGGATAATTCTTGCCAAGGATGACAACCTTACCGTCGGGTTTGAGGATGAAATCAGCAGTGTAGAAGAACTCCTGGAAAGCCTTCTCCAAAGAATCACTGGTATAATTAGTGGAAGGACGAGGAGGATTCGTAGCGATGCAATCGACAGACTCCTTCTCAAACTTGGTATCAAGCCACTCAACCTCAGTACGGGAGAAATTGATCAGCTTCTGGAGACCCACAACCTTGGCATTCTTCTCAGCAGCACGCACATGACGGTGCTGACCGTCAAAACAATTGATGTCCTTGACACTGTCATCAAAAAGGTCATGCTTCCCAAAGAGACCGTCGATATCAAGACCTGCAAGATGAGGGAACCTATGGAAAGCGAAACGGTCCTTCTCATAGAAACGGACAGGCTTACCACTGGCGTAGAAAGCAGCCTCGATAGAGACAGTGCCTGACTGAGAGAAAGGATCGACAAACACAAGACCCTTCTTGTAGCTGGCCAGCCTGACGAGAGAGTAAGCGATCGTGCCTTTCACAGAGTCAGACTGACAGAAAAGACGATAGTTGCGCTTACTGAGATCGAAACCAGCAAAATCAATGCCGAAATAGAAACTCTTACCTATGACATAGACAAAAAGAGGTACATCAGGATCCTCGAGACTGACCTTGACACCATCCTTTGAATACTTCTCATAGACAATCCGACCGACCTCACGCTCAGTCTCCATAGTATCCAAGGAATCATTATTGACTATCCAAGCACGGACAGAGAAGGTCTTGCCCTTGAGATACTTCAACAGATCATACTCCTGAACAGCTTCAAAAGAGTCCTCAAGCCTCTCGACCTCAAACTCGGTGAAGAGCTGAAGCACACGCATAGCAGACTGGGAGCGGTAGCACAGAGTGCAGAAATCCCTGACCTCATCAGTATCAAACAACGCTACAGAATCGCGTATAGTGCAATCCTTACCAATAATATCCTTCGTCTCCTTAGCAGCGACTGCCTGGAGACCTGGGTGGGTTATAACAATGCCTTTCATATCAATCAACCATATGATACCGCAAGAACGAACAACAACGAAGCGAGAAAATAGCTAGTCGTTGACGATCTTGGCAGCATCCATCAATGTATCACCAGAGTCAAGCTTCATTATGCGGACACCCTGAGTGGCCCTGCCAATCACAGAGATATCCTTGCAGGAAGTGCGGATTATTATACCTTTCTGACTTATAAGCATAAGCTCATCGTCATCACTGACAGACCGCACAGCGACTGCATTGCCGTTCCTCTCGGAACAGATGATATTCTTGACCCCAACTCCACCCCTCTTTATTAGACGGTACTCGCTCACTGGAGTACGTTTACCATAACCATGTTCAGTGACTGTAAGAAGAGTCTTCTCATCCTCTGCCAGCACCATACCGATGACAGAATCATTGTCCTTCAATGTGATGCCCCTCACACCAGTAGCAGTGCGGCCCATAGGCCTGACATCATGCTCTGAGAAGCGGACAGCAATACCATTCTTAGTAGCGATTATGAGGTTAGCGTTACCGTCGGTAAGCTGAGCACCCACAAGAGCATCACTCTCATTCAGGTTGACTGCACGGATGCCTCCCTTCCTGGGCCTCGAGAACTGCTCAAGAGATGTCTTCTTGATGGTGCCTTCCTTGGTGCACATTATGACAAAATGCTGATCATCAAACTCACGCACAGGGACAAATGCGGAAATCTTCTCTTCAGGCTTCAACTGCAGAAGGTTGACGACAGCCTTACCCTGAGACTGCCTGGAACCTTCAGGGATATGATAGACCTTAAGCCAATAGACCTGGCCCTCTGTAGTGAAGAACAAGACATTCGAATGGGTGGAAGCGATGAACACATGCTCGACAAAATCCTCTTCCTTGGTGGAAGCTGCCTTGACACCACGGCCTCCGCGACCCTGATTACGATAGGTATCGACGGAAAGACGCTTGATATAACCGGCATGGCTTATTGTCACGACCATATCCTCCTCTTCAAGAAGGTCTTCAGCAGACAACTCCTCACCTATCTCATGAGATATCTCTGTGCGGCGCCCATCGCCGAAGCGTTCCTTCATCTCAGAAAGCTCCTTCTTTATGATGCTATAGACCTTCTGCTCAGATGCAAGGATAGACTTAAGCTCCTCGATAAGAGCAAGAAGAGACTTATGCTCATCACGGATCTTGAACTGCTCAAGAGAGGCAAGCTTCTGGAGCCGCATCTCAAGGATGGCCTTAGCCTGCTTCTCCGAGAGGGAATAATCAGACATCAAGACATCCCTGGCATCCTCAACCTTCTCAGCAGAACGTATCTTCTGGATGACATTATCTATATCATCAAGAGCGATGATAAGACCCTCAAGGATATGGGCGCGCTCCTCGGCCTTCATGAGATCGAACTTAGTGCGCCTGCGCACGACCTCGACACGATGTTCCACAAAATGCTTGAGCATCTCAGGCAGTTTCAGGACCTTCGGCTGATTATCTACAAGACCGAGGAAAATTATGCCAAAAGTCGTCTCAAGACGGGTATGCTTGAAAAGCTGATTGACCACGATGTCATTCGTAGCCTCCTGCTTAAGCTCTATTACTATGCGCATGCCTTCCCTGTCAGACTCGTCACGGATGTCATGGACACCGGTTATCTGCTTGTTCCTGACAAGATCAGCGATCTCCTCAATAAGGGCGGACTTGTTGACCTGATAAGGTATCTCGTCGACAATTATAGCCTCACGGTTCTTGATGGTCTCGTAATGCGTCTTTGCGCGGACCTTGATCTTGCCACGACCAGTATCAAAGGCCTGCCTGATACCGGAAGAGCCCATGATCATACCGCCGGTAGGGAAATCAGGACCCTTGATGAAACGCATCAGCTCATCAGGAGAACACTCAGGATTATCAATCAAATGGACAGTACCATCAATGATCTCAGACATGTTATGAGGAGGAATGTTCGTCGCCATACCGACAGCGATACCTGAAGAACCATTGACCAGAAGATTAGGGAACTTACAGGGAAGGACAACGGGCTCCTTCAACTCTCCGTCGAAGTTAGGACGGAAATCCACAGTGTCCTTGTCCAGATCCTCAAGTATAGACTCTGCAGCCTTGGAAAGACGGGCCTCTGTATACCTCATAGCGGCAGCAGAATCACCGTCGACACTGCCGAAATTACCCTGACCCTGGACCAAAGGATAACGCAATGAGAAATCCTGGGCCATACGGACCATAGTATCATAGACAGCAGAATCACCATGAGGATGATACTTACCGATGACCTCACCGACGATCCTCGCAGACTTCTTGAAANNAGGCCATGCCAAGATCGTTCATGGCGAACAATACTCGGCGATGGACAGGCTTGAGACCATCACGCACATCAGGCAAGGCGCGGCTGATTATGACAGACATAGAATAATCTAGATAAGAACGCTTGATCTCCTCATCAACGACTGCAGAGATTATACGATCCTCACTATGGAGAGCAGTGCCTTCCTTAGGAGAGTCTTCCGGTCTCTTGTCTGTCTCTTTGTCTGACATAGTATCACATTCAACACAGTTCCAGTGCAAAAATCCTTAAGAACTGGTCTTTAAGAAAAATCAGCCATTTATATTCTTTTTGTTTTGAAAAACCCTTCCAGAGAGCCTATAACGCCAGAATTTTGGGGTTTGAGAGTGCGGTTTAAAGCCTCAAGAAGCGGCTGTAAAGGGTTCGATAAACAAAGNNGGTCGTTGACAGTGAAATTCCTGCCACAATAGACACAGCGCTTACGCTTACCAGTCAATATCTTGGTGTCTGTGTGGAACTTCATATCATGGCCGCAACCAGGGCATCTGACAAGAAAATAGAACATCATCTTTCTTCAGCAGGCCCTTCATCAGAATCATCAGAATCTGCTTCCCCAGATGCATCATCATTCGGGCTGTCAAACTGCCCAGGGAACTCTTCAGCAGGCTTAGGCTTATCAGAAGCTGAAGAGTCCTCGTCTGATCCTGAAGATCCGTCGGCGGCAGAATCTTTGTCTTCTTGAACCGAGACATCTGAAATATCTGAAACTGCAGCCTGGGAGGGTTTAGCTGGTTCTTCAACAGCCGGTTTCACTGACAATGAAACTTTGGGCTTCTTCTGCTCCACATCTGCACTTGGCTTCTTAGAGGGTTCAGGAGTTTTCTTGACAGGAAGGGGGAATTTAGGCCGCTTCTCACCGGCGATGAACTCTTCAAGAGCAGGATGGAGCTCCCTTGTAGGCACAGATTCCTCTTTCTTCTTTGCTTCCGGTTTCTCATCCTCGCCGAGAAGCTCGCGGGCCAGACGCCTGGCTTTCTGATCCTCAGACTCCTCGCCAGTAGCTTTAGGTGTCGAAGCCTGTCCGTCAGACTGTTCTGCAGATTCTTCTCCAGTCTCCTCTTGGTCCTGGTCTTCATCACCAGCACCTTCTTCAGATTTTTTGTCTTCGGTCTCGGCCTTCGACCCAGCACCTGCAGAGTAGACCCTAAGGTGATCTTCATGAGCAGGAAAATCAACAGGAGGAAGCTCGTCGGAAAAAGCCTCCATGCCAAGCTCATCCTCAACCTGATGCATCGCTATCTGATCAAGCTCGGCCTCTGTACGGGACTCGATCACTTCCTTGTCCTCTTCAGGGATCTGCTTCTCAAACTCGTCTGCCTTCTTCTGGACAGCGAGCTCAACATCCTTGAAACCCTTGAAGAGCTCCTTGACTGCCTTATCATCAGGAAGATCGAAATAATCCATGAACTTCTGGGTCACCTTGATCGCGTAACTCCTGCCGAAACGCTCCTTGGCGATGAAGCCGAGCTTCTCAAGCTCAGCGATATGATCATAAGCCTTGTTAGTGCGGACCTTGATGACATCAGACTGGACAATCGGCTGCTTCCAGGCAATGACTGCCAAGGTCTCAAGTATGGATTTAGAAAGTTCAGTGTGAGGATTTATCGTATGGACCAAGGGAAGGACAGACTCACGGACAGTCAGCTTCCAACCATCACCCTCCTCGACAACCATCATCGAGCTTCCGCGGGAATCATACTCTTCCCTAAGATCATCAACTGCCCTGCGGATCCTCTCAGGACGGGTGAGACCCAAGAGATCCTTCAATTCCTTGATAGAAACTACACGCCCAGCGGCAAAAAGTATCGCCTCGACACCCCTCTTCAGATCCTTCTCATCCTTTGGATCCACCATGTTTCACATCAGCCCCTTTTTTCAACTTATGCCAGGAATCGCCCCTCTTCTCACAGATACCTACCTTGGCGAACTTATCAAGCAAAGCAGCAGCGTTCTCAAGAGGTATGCCTGTCGCCTTAGAGACCTCCTCAGCGGTCTTAGGCTCGTTCAAGAGATAATTCAGGAAGTTACGTATCACAGCATCAGTATTGTTGGCAAGAGCCCTGGAGTGAGCAGAAAGATCCTTGTACTTGAAAGCATGCTCATGCATGCGAAGAAGGAAATCATTCATAATGCCAGAGAAAAGACGCGAGGGAACTGTCAGTTCCTGAGGTTCCACAACCTCAACAGAGGATGGAGTGTAATCAAACATGAACTTCTCAAGCACGACAATATCATCGAACCAGATGTCAAGTTCAGAGAATGTAGAAAACAGCTTTCCACGCTCCTTGGCCTCAAAGGTCTCTTCAGAGATGATCTCAATCTTCTCTTCAGCATACATCTTATCGACAAGCATGCCTATAGCCTTCTCGATATGCTCTTTAGGGGCTCCTATTACCTCAACCAGCACACGGCAGAGGATAGCTCCAGCAGGGCGTTGTTTGGTGTCTTGTGTCTTGTTCTTCTCTGCTTTCTTCTTGGTTTTTACGTCTTTAGGCATGGGTCAGAAGAATGGAGAGTATTATATAAGGTTTTCTGTGATTGGTCTTCGCGCGATTAAAAACGCAAAATAGCAGGGAAAACACCAGGGAGCTAAAGATTCCTGATAATCAAACCGATGAGCAGCAATGACAGAGCAACAATCATGAAGAGAGGGACAAGCCTGCGGGCTTTCGCAGAGCTGGAAAGATAGACAAGTGAAGAATTAGTAGAGTCCTGAGGAGTCAATCTTCTCGACTGGATTATCTTCTTCGGCTTGTCTGCATCTGAGGTGTCATTTTCTGAAGAGATCTTCAGGACAGAAACTGATTTGTCGTCATCGTCTTCTCGATCCGACGAGGCCAACACTCGGATGTCTTCAGTCAACTCCTTAGGCGTCTTTACACCAGGAAGAAGGACCTTGAGTTTCAGAGAATAATCACCAGGAGGGGCGGTGACTGTGTTCTCAAGGTCAAAAGTCACATTCGAGAAGTCAGGGACGTTAATGGTCTTCATGTTCTGCTCCCTTTCGCCAGAGACACACTTCGAAGACCTATACACATAAGACCAGGCCTGGATGTCCATAAAATCCTCTGTCGGATTCTCTACCAGGACACGGACCTTGAAAGGCACACCTGAAAAAACATCTTCAGGATAGTCGAGAATACGGAAAGATAACGTACCGGTCGACGAGATGGAAGAGGTGCCGGGCGCGGCAGGAGTGCCTGACCTTTCTTCGTCGCTGTCAGGGTCGGCTGGGCAGGAGATGACAATCTCAGAGCGTTCTTCAACATCAATACCTGAGAGCACAAGAAAGAAAGCACTGGCTGAAGTGCAGGTCGTCTTTAGAGCGAGAGTGCCTGAAAAATTGTATGAGGTCCATCTTTCCGGCAGTGAGAACTTGACAGTGTCAGAAAGCTTTTTTGCGGTCGAGTCAATGATGTAAGAATATATTGTCCGCTTGAGGGTCTTGCCGCGATAGGCAGAGAACGAGAAAGAGACACGGTCACCGAATCCTACAGATGATGTCATGTCAAGCAGTTTGATGGAAGAGATATCAGGATCTGAGACATCCTCAACCGGTAAGTCTGCAGGAGATGATGCGCTGCCCAGATCAACATTCACATATATCCTCTTGTCTGCGCGGACAGAATGGATAGAGAGCAGCAGTATGAGCAAGAGAATATTGAAGAGTACGATGTTTGAAAAAATGAGCGATCTCATGATGAAAAAGTTGTTTTTCTGGAATAAAAAAGTATCAGGGGAAAATCCGGAAAGAGAAGGGTAGTGTGCGGACAGTTTGCAAGTGTCTTGGGATACATCCGGAATAATGGAGAGAACGCGGAAAATATACATCTCAGGCGGAAAACCAGAATGACCCTAAGCCAGGGAATAAGGAAGGGATACGCAGACATGGTTGTGATTATTGTCACTATTCCGGAATACTAATAAAACTTTAAATACCCATAGTATTCAGTATCACGAAGTGGAAAAGTGGGGGTTTTCACATGGGTATATTAGACATATTAAAAAGAGGTAAATCGGTCTCGAAACCGCCAGAGGCAAAGGCAGAGTTTCCAGAACTACCTGCTGAACATCTACCGCCTCTGCCAGAGAGTTCTTTACCACCATTACCAGGAGCAGAATCAGGAGGGTTACCTATGCCTCCAGGCATGGGACCACTAGATGAAAAAGGACCAGAACTGCCCAACATACCAAGACCAGAAGGGATACCAAAACCTCCTGAACTGCCAGAGATGCCGGACATGCCTAGTGATGAGGGACTTGGACTCCCAGAACTGCCGGAAATGCCTCCTATGCAAGAAGCAGAAGTCAAGACTGTCATCCCTAAAATACCAAAGGTACCAGAAGCACCGAAGCCAGAGGTGAAAAAAGCGCCCAAGATGCCTGAAGCACCAAGGATGCCTAAAGTACCAACCCTGCCAAAGGTCGAACAGCTACCGCGCTACGAACCAGAGGCTGAGGCAATGCCTGAATTCCCATCAGCACCAGAGGCAGAATATGTCCCTGAAAGAGTGCCACCATTGGAAGGGATAGGAGAAGTCCCTGATTTCAAAGCGCCGCCAAGGGTACAAAAAGCTGCACCATCAAGGTCTATGTTCGAGACCCCTCAAAGGACAAAAGAAGAGGTAAGAACTGCGCCGCAGAGACGCGTCCTGAGCGGACCATTGTTCGTCAAGGTCACAAGCTTCAAAGACATAATGCTCCACATAGAGGACATACTGGCAAGGTTCAAAGAGGAAGATGACGTGTTCTTCAGGATGACAGACATCAAGAACACACAAGACAAGAGATATGAGAACTTCAGGCTGTCACTCGAAGACGTGCAGAGGAAGCTGTTGTTCATAGACAAATCATTATTCGAGAGAAGATAAAAAAATAGGTGAAAAAGATGGACAGACAAGCACCAGTATTCGTCAAAGTCGAGGATTACAAAGACGTATTGGACATCCTTGACCTAGTCAAGAACAAGATCAACGATGCAAAAGAGACCATACACGAGATCAATGACCTGAAGAACCAGGAAGACAATGAACTCCAGGCATGGGCCAACGAGATATATGAGATAGAGAAGAGCGTCGAATACATCGACCAGACACTCTTCGAACCGGAGAACGTGTAAGATGGCAGAAGACTATTTCGTACAGATAAAGGAACCGGCAGAGGTAAGACGCAAACTGCTGGCAAACTCCAAGCAGCTGATACAGATACTGCAGAGATACGAAAGGATAAAGGAACTCAGGGTAAGGAAGATAGAGAAGATATCACAGCTGAGGAAACTAAACCAAGAGATCAACCTACTGATGGCAAAGCTCAAGAAAGAGATGCCGAAAGCAGAAGTAAGGATAAAACAGGAACCGAGAAGGCCTGACAGGCAAGAGAGCAGACTGCAAGGCAATGAGCTAGAGAAACTTGAAGCGGAACTCAAAAGGATAGAAGACAAGATAGGGATGATGAGTTAAGCTTAAATATAATATTTCTTCTTACTAAGTTAAAATGGGATTGGTTATAAGAATATTGATGGGGATAACAATATTTG
>DUGW01000021.1 GCA_013331125.1 Candidatus Woesearchaeota archaeon
AATACAGGCTTGACCTGTGCAGAGTAGAGGGTCTGCAATATTGTCGGAGAGACAAAAAGGTCGTCCCTAAGACCCTTGCCAGCCACGACGAGACAACCAAGATTCTGCTGGAAACGGACCTCACCGTCAGGCACAAGCCTCCTGAGAGCAGAGAAGAGACGGCCAGCCTTGCCATCAAGCTGGTCCTGCCTCAAGATGACAGAGACATCATCGATGCCTGTAGGCATATGCTCCACAGAAAGACCGCACTCATCAAAGACAGAAGTTATAGACCTAAGCACACCCTTGAAATCATTAAGGCCTGGAGAACAGACATCGAAAGAACAGAACTTCTCCGAGTAAGCGACACCGACGATAGGATGCTTTGGGTCACTTATGCGCTCAGCGACGATATAGGTGCCTTTCTCAGGATACTGGCGGGTGCTGCGGACATGCACAGGGACAAGACGCTTCTCAACAGGCATGATAGACTCAGGATGGAAGATGGTAGAGCCTGAATAAGAGAGGTCACGCATCTCCTTGAAGGTAAGAAGGTCGATCTTCTTAGGGCCATCGACGATACGAGGGTCAGCGGCAAAGACACCAAGACGATCAGTGAAATTCTCATAGACAAGAGCATCAAGAGATGCAGCAAGATAGGAACCGGTAAGGTCAGAACCGCCACGGCTGAAAGTGGCAATCCTGCCATCAGAGGTGTAGCCGAAGAAACCAGGGACAACATACCTGCCATCACTTAACCTGTCGACGATACGGGAAGCAGAGACAGGAAGTATCTTCGATCCTGCGAAATCATCAGTGACTTCAAACAGCGCGGAAGGATCGACATAATCAAAACCCAGAGCAGAGGCAAGAAGACGGGCATTGGCCTCCTCACCAAAAGACTTTATCGCATCCTCGCGGCCTTCATGAGAGACAGCAAGACGGTCAGAAAGGACAGACCGGACAGTGGAAAGGTCTGCACCAGGGAAGATGATTGCGTAACGATCAATTATCCTATCTACCAAAGAAGGATCGTTGGATTTTGACAGGGATATCAGAAGATCAGTCACCTTGGTGTAAGAATCATCACGCTTGCCAGGGGCAGAGACAACAATGACCCGGCGTCTAGGGTCATCATCAGCGATACGCCTGATAAGATCGACATCATCAGGGCCTACGACAGAACTACCCCCATACTTACTGACAATGACATCACTCATGGGCGGGCAGGGCAGATAAGAGATATATAAGATTAGCGAAATGGCGCAACACCAGAGGCATCGCAGGGTTGCCGCGCTCGCATAGGATGGCATCCCGCCGTATAATGCCCAACTGCGATATAAGTCGCATCATCCTCCTGAAGCTCGCCAGGCGGCAACCCATTAAGCAGAGTCAGCAAGAAATGATAAGCTATATAAAGAAACATCTTTTCCATAGGTCAAAACCTTCTACGCGGGGGTGCCGGAGTGGTCAAACGGGCTACGTTCAGGGCGTAGTAGCTTAGTGCTTACGAGGGTTCGAACCCCTTCCCCCGCATATAAACAATCACAGATCCTAGTTTATAATGCCCAACAAAACGTATAAATATAGGTAGAGATTGGATTGCAGCATAAACACATAGAGGTGTTAAGACATGAAAAAGATCATGGTCATTATATTGATCCTGACACTTGTTCTAGGGCTGACAATCGGATGCTCAAAAGATGACTCCAAGAAGAAACTTGTCAGTTCAAGGCCTGTGAAGGACGACCCTTCAGTACAGATAACACAAGGAGCGCCAGCAGAGAGTGAACCAGAGCCTGCACCGAGCGCACCAGAACCGGCAGCAGTAGCACCAAAACCACCGGTGACAGAGGTCGAGTCCTCGCCAGCAGGGGCAGGAGACTGCGACAAACTTTCAGGAGCACAGGTAGGATCAGCGCTGGGCGGATCATGGATCAAGGCAAACGACTGCCCGAAATATCCTAAGATGCCCAAAGGCGTGACAGTGTGCGGATGCAGCTACCAATGGACAACAAACTTCGTAGATATAGAGACACAGGTATACACAGAAGGATCAGAAGGAAGAGTGTTCAACATGTATTGCAGTTCTTCTACTGCAGAAGTAGGGGACAAGAGCTGCAGATGGAAAAGCCCGACAGATGTCCAGTTCGTGTATTTCCTCAAAGGCAAGACATTCGTGAAAGTGAGCTGCAGAGGAAAGATGTGCGACATGGACAAGGTGGCGACACTGGCAGGGACAGTGGCTAACACGGTCTAAGACAAGGGCACAAACTAAAATCTTTTAAATCATTACTTTTTCTTCATCTTATATGGACGGACTTGAAAATCTAAAGAGACTGATGCACCTGAAAGAGGTATTCAGGACAGGAAAGGTCAAAGGAAGAGAAGAGAGCACTGCAGAGCACGTGTACGGATGCATGATACTGGCAGAGCATTTCCTCAAGACAGTGAAAGAGCCGCTCGATGAACTGAAGGTGATGAAGCTGATCCTGTATCACGACCTAGTGGAGATGGAGACAGGGGACGTCTTTGTGCTGGATGAAAAGAACAGAGAAAACAAGAAAGAGAAAGAGATGGAAGGGGCACAAAGGCTTTCAAAGAAGATACCAAGCACGATAGCAGATGAGTTTGTCGAGATGTTCACAGAGTATGAAGAGGGAAAGACAAAAGAAGCAAAGTTCACGAAAGCGATAGACGTCCTGGAACCGATGGTACACTGGGCAAACTATGAGACAGACTGGACAAAATACGGGTTCACAGAAGACAATCTCAAAACAAAGAAGATCAAATACCTTGAAGAGTTCCCAGAACTACTCGACTTCTTCAACAGACTGATGGAACAACTGAAGAAAGAAAAATATTTCTGAAACTCTGGTCTCAGGACTCATCCCTTGACGACACCAAGCGGAGTCATCCTTGCCACTTTCTCGCTTATGCCTGCGCCCTGGACAGTGTCGATGACGATCTCGATGTCCTTGTAGGCCTTAGGAGCCTCCTCTGCAAGGACCTGCGGACTAGTGGCACGCGCGATGATACCCTTGTCAGCAAGCTGGGCCTTGATCTCACCACCCTTGAAGGTATGGATGGCCTGGGCACGGGACATGGCACGACCTGCACCATGACAGGTGGAACCGAAAGTCTTCTCCATAGCAAGCTGGGTGCCATGCAGGATATAAGATGCAGTCCCCATGCTGCCTGCGATCAAAGCAGGAGTGTCAGGGTAAGATCTTGTCGCGCCCTTGCGATGCACATAAAGGTTGCGCTTCTCACCGTCGACAACATGAGTCTCAAGCTTGCAGATGTTATGCGCGATTGCATAGATGGTCTGCATGTCCATGTCCTGCCAAGAACGGCCAAAGACCTTCTCAAAAGACTCACGGACCCAATGCGTCATCACAAGACGGTTGGCGAAAGCATAATTCACAGCGCACTTCATGGCCTTGTAATAGTCCTGACCCTCATCAGACTGGGTAGGCGCACAGACAAGCTGCTTGTCAGGAAGAGCGATATTGTACTTCCTCGCAGCCTGCTCATGGACGCGGAGGAAATCAGAGGCGACCTCGTGGCCAAGACCTCTTGAACCGCAATGGAGCATTATGACGACCTGATCAGGCTTGAGCTTATACCTCTCTGCGTATTTATCGTCGAAAGTCTTGTCGACACGCTGGACCTCAAGGAAATGGTTGCCAGCACCAAGAGTCCCCAGCTGAGGACCACCACGCTTCTTGGCCATGTCAGAGACCTTGGAAGGGTCAGCACCAGACATCTTACCGTTCTCCTCGGTGTTCATGCAATCCTCCTTGACGCCATAGCCATTCTTCACAGCCCATTCACAACCGTGGAGAAGGACCTCATCAAGCTCATCCTTCTGGAGACGCAGCTTGCCTTTAGAACCGACACCACAAGGGATGTTCTGGAAAAGGGTGGCAGTGAGCTCACGCATCTTGGCCTGGACCTCAGAAGTCTTGAGGTTGGTACGGATCATGTTGATACCGCAGTTTATGTCAAAACCAGTACAGCCGGAACTGATGACACCATCCTGTTCGTCAAAGGCACCTACTGCACCCATGGGCAGGCCATAACCGACGTGGGCATCAGGCATCGCACAGACAGGAGCGACAACACCAGGGAGCATAGCGACATTAGAGAGCTGCCTGATAGCATCATCTTCCATGACATCCATGACAGCCTGATTGGCGAATATCTTCGCATCTACATTCATGCCCTCTCTTGCTGTCTTAGGAAGGAGCCATTCGTAATCATTGATTCGTTGTAGTTTGTCCTTCATAGTATCACCTACGAGCCAGAGAGAACAGAGGTATAAAAGGGTTTCTAAAAACAAGCAATTGCCGTCTCAAAGATGGGACAACAGAGAGGAGAAGAGAGCATATAAAAGCGGATGGGAAAGCTTTATAAAAGTAAAATCTCGACATGGTAGGCAAGAGCATAAACAGAATATCTTGTGGATGATATTCCAAAATACTCCAAAAAACAATATATGAGGTGGGGAATAAATGTTATACTACATCTTAGGAAGTGCTGTGTTGGCACTCATAGTCGCGTTGCTGTTCGCACTCGTGATCAAGAGGAAAGACGAAGGCACAGAGACCATGAAAAGGATATCAGGATACATACGCGAAGGGGCGATGGCATACCTGAAAAGACAATACAAATACCTCGCAGTGTTCGTGGTGTTTGTCGCGATCGTCCTTGCGGCTCTGATAAACTGGCAGACAGCAGTCTGCTTCGTGATCGGCGCAGTGCTGTCATTGCTGACAGGATTCATAGGCATGCGCATAGCGACACTTGCGAATGTCAGGACAGCAGCAGCTGCAAGGAAATCACTCAGCCCGGCCCTAAGAGTGGCTTTCTCATCCGGGACAGTTATGGGACTGAGCGTAGTGGGGCTCGGACTCTTAGGGGTGACCGTACTCTATCTCATATTCAAGTCGCCGGAGATAATCTTCGGCTACAGCTTCGGAGCAAGCTCAGTGGCACTTTTCGCGAGAGTAGGCGGAGGTATCTACACCAAAGCAGCTGACGTAGGCGCTGATCTGGTCGGTAAAGTCGAGGCCGGAATCCCGGAAGATGACCCCAGGAACCCTGCAGTGATAGCCGATAACGTGGGAGACAATGTCGGCGATGTAGCAGGAATGGGAGCAGACCTTTTCGAGAGCTATGTAGGAAGCATCATCGCAGCGATGGCATTAGGATTCCTGCAGTTCAAGGAAGCAGGACTATGGTTCCCACTATACATCGCAGCACTAGGGATAGTCGCCTCGATAATAGGGACATTCTTCGTCAGGGCAAAACAGGAGAAGAGACTAGGACTTGCACTCAGAGTAGGACTCTGGATGGCAAGCGCAATCACTGTAGCAGGAGCATACTACATCAACATGTGGTTCTTCGACACACTGGCACCATTCTACGCAATGGTATCAGGACTCGTGGCAGGACTGGCGATAGGATACATCACCGAGTATTACACATCATACAATTACAAGCCGGTGAAGTTCATAGCAGAGGCAAGCAAGACAGGAGCAGCGACAAACATAATACAGGGACTCGCAGTAGGCATGAGATCGACCGCACTGCCTGTGCTG
>DUGW01000185.1 GCA_013331125.1 Candidatus Woesearchaeota archaeon
CCCTTCCTTTGCGCGGCTCTTCCTTGTTCGGTCTTGCCCTTTATGCGCATGATGCCGGCGTCCCCTGTAAGGTCGTTGTCGGTGAGCCTAAGTTCAAGTTCCCTGGCTATCGTTTCAAGGCCTATAAGAAGACTGATGTCGAATTGGCCACCCTCTCATCTGATCTTTTCCTCAAGAAGCTCAAACGTGCAAAGGTCGTTGTCGAGAAGCGTGACTTCGGCCTTGANNGATCATCGGCGCCCTCCGCGACTCCAAGGACAACAAACGCACCTCTCATTATCTTCCTGTGACTTCTTTCAAGAAAGGCATGTTCGAGATCTTTGACCCTAAGAAAGGTCAGCTTCTTGTCCCTGAGGCTGTCTTCAAGGAGTCTTTCGGAAAGGTCAAGGAAGTCAAGAGGGACAACAGGATGATAGTATTTGGTTGAAAGACAGGGTCATAGATAAAGACATAGAAGTATAAAGAAAAAATATTAAGGAATGATTTCAAAGGTTTCTTTTTTATGTCGACGCTCTGCTTCAACCAGGCGTCAGGTCGTTGTCGAGCACTGCTCCGATGTCCAGGTCCTCATAGTACCATCTTGAGTCATACTCGTTCTCGACATAGACTCCGTTCTTGTATAACTCTATCCTGAACGGCCATCCTTTCCAGTTCTCTATCAATACCCTGTATAGTCCGTCATCTGTCATGTAGTGCACTTCATAATACACGACGTCATTGAGCTTGTTCTGCTCCTTGTACATGAACTCGTCACCAAGCTCCAGCAGCCAGTCTTTTGGTGTCTTCCTTATGTTCTTGTTGACTGTCTCTGTGAATGGTCCGTGTCCTTCCCAGCATTTTGCCTTGCCTCCTGTCTCGCAGTAGCCTGCTGCTGTGCCTTTGTCAAGGTCTATGTACACCATGTTGTATACCACATTCTTGTCGAGTGTCACTGGTTCTCTTATCTGGGTCTTCATCTTGTTTCCTTTGATCCAGAATTCCTGCTGCATGACTCCCGGTCCTGAATACCTGTAGAAGTAGTTCTCTTCTCTCTCACTGGCTTCCTGTATCAGTTTCCTGACTGTGTTTATCCTTGTCCTTTCTGGTGCAGTCAGTCCCTCGAGGTATTTCTCGTAACTCTGTGTATCGTCTTCTGGCTCTGCTTGCGGTTCAGGTTCTGGTTCTGCTTCCATCTCTGGTTCAGGAGTCTCCTCTGGTTCTGCCTGGGCCTCATCCTCTGGTGGCTGCTGTGTCTTTGGTGACGTCATCTCTTTGGAATCGCATACATCATTGTCATTTGAATCGACGCAGCATCTGTTGTCTATGATCTTTGATGGTGCTTCGCATCTTATCTGTGGTGCGCAGGCCACGACCATAAGTCCTATCAAGAATAGGCATATGACTAAAAGTGTCTTTTTCATTGTATCACCCGGTGTTTATTGTAAGCTCCCCTAAGAAAAAGACATCATGGCACTATATTTAAACCTTATTACAGGATATATAAGCGACAGTCCAGATCCCTGGCTCATATCAGCGGGCTGAAATGATGCTTCTCGTGCGGCAGTCCCATCAGCTTCAGCAGTGTCGGTGTCATCTGTGCTATGCTGCTGTCTAGATGGGGATATAGCGTATGATGCTTATTGCCCAAAAGTATCATCGGTACCTTGTTGAGTGTGTGTGATGTGAGGTATTTGCCGTGCATCTCTTCTGCATTTCCGTGGTCTGCTGTGACTATGACATTGTATCCTTTGGACCTTGCTGCCACGACCACCTTCTCCAGCTCTGCATCGACGACCTCAAGTGCCTTGATCGTCTGTTCGAACTTCCCTGTGTGTCCGACCATGTCTGGGTTGGCGAAGTTGAGCACTATGAATCCGTATTTTCCTGTCTTTATCTTTTTGACCGCCTCGCTAGAGACTTTTTGCGCGCTCATCTCTGGCTGGAGGTCGTATGTCCTCACGCGCGGGCTCGGGATTATCTTCCTGTCCTCTCCGGGAAAAGGTCCCTCGCGTCCTCCGTTGAAGAAGTATGTGACATGTGCGTATTTCTCTGTCTCTGCTATCCTGAACTGTCTTATCTTATGACCTGACAGTATCTCTCCCATCGTGTATGGCGGGACTTCCGGCGGGAATGCCACTGGTGCCTGTATCGCCTTGTCGTACTGTACCATGCATGCGAAGTTTAGGTCTATTATCTTTTTCCTCTTGAACTTTTTGAATTTTCCCTGCACGAATGCCCTCGTGAGCTCTCTTGCCCTGTCTTCCCTGAAGTTGAAGAATATTATCGAGTCTCCTTCCCTGCATGATGATCCGCTCTCGATTATTGATGGGCTTACGAACTCGTCTGTCTCTCCCCTTCCATACGCGTCCTTGAGTGCGGTCTGCCAGTCTTTGTAGTGGAGTCCTTCATTGTTCACCATCGCGTCGTATGCCTTGTGCTCTCTCTGCCATCTGTTGTCCCTGTCCATGGCGTAGAACCTTCCCATCAGCGTGGTTATCTTGGCATTGTGGAAGTTCTTGAGTTTTGCATCGATCTTTTTCAGGTATTTTTCTGCGCTCTTAGGTGGCGTATCCCTTCCGTCGAGTATGCAGTGCACGTGCACTCTCTTGACTTCGTGCTTTTTGGCCATTTCAAGCAGCACGAACAGGTGGTCTATATGGGAATGGACCCCTCCGTCACTCACCAGTCCCAGCAGGTGCAGTCCTGATCCGTTCCTCTTGGCATGCTGCATCGCTGTGAGAAGCACCTTGTTGTTGTAGAAGCTCCTGTCTTTTATCGCGTTGTTTATCTTGAACAGTTCCTGTGGCACCATCCTTCCTGCTCCCAGGTGTGTGTGCCCTACTTCTGAGTTGCCTATGTATCCCTTCGGCAGGCCTACATACTGCTGTGCTGCGTAGAGTGTGGTGTGCGGGTTCTGTTTCCATATCTCGTCGAAGAATGGCGTGTTTGCTGCTGCTATCGCATTGTACCTCTTCGCTTTCCTGTATCCCCACCCATCGAGGACGATGAGCATTGCCTTCTCTTTCGGGTTCAAACGATCACCTTTTTTGTTTAATCGTTGATATGGCGTCTCTTTGTTTATTAATCTTTATGCTGGGCAGGCCGGGTTTGTCTACTTGCCTGCTATTATCTCGTTGATTATCCTTTTCGCGTCGTTGGATGCGACTGCAAAACCCAACCCCTCATATCCGTCTCCCACTATCTTCCTTGTGTTGAGTCCGACTATCCTCCCGTCCTTGTCTAGCAGCGGCCCTCCTGAATTGCCTACATTTATGGCCACATCTGTCTGTATGTATGGCACGTCTGGCCTGTCTTCTATGTATCTTCTCAGGCCGCTTAATATGCCCTGAGTCACTGTCGCGTCCAGTCCTATCGGGTTTCCTATCGCGATGACTGGCTGCCCTACATACAGGTCATCTGAGTCTGCCCATTGCAGGTACATGAACTGTTTGCTTGTATTCAGCACCACAAGCGCCACGTCCCACATCTTGTCATAGCCCAACAATGTCCCTTGGTATATTGTGTCGTCGTACATCCTGATCAACAGAGGGTCAAGTTCGTCCACGACGTGGTAGTTTGTCACCACATATCCTCTGTTGCTCACCACTGCTCCTGATCCTGCTGTGAGGAAGACGCCGAAATCTCCGAATGTCCCCACTGTGACCACTGATTTCTTCACTGTCGGGACGATCTTTGTGAAGTCTACTTTCTCTTTCTCGAACTGGCTCAGCTGTCCTGCGAGTTTGTCCAGCTCTGAACTGCTCTGCTCACCTAACCCTTGTACGCTCTGCGTCAGTGTCGCATCCCGTTGTTTGGATTCAGTGTCCAGTCTTGTTATCTGCGTCCTTATGTCGGTAACCGATTGCTGCTGGCTCTCCTGCATCGCCTTCATCTCGGTCATGAGGTCGTTTGTGCTTCTCTGTACCTCTGTGCCCAGGGTGCTTGTCTTCTGATCTACCCTCTCCTCAAGGAGTTTCATGCTTGTGTTGAGCTGCTGTGCATTCTGCTGCAGCTTTGAGTGGAAGTCGTAGCTCAGGTATATGAACACCGCCACCAGGAGGACGATTGTCATTATGCTTAAGAACATCACGTGCTGCGTCTCTATTGTGAGTTTCTTGAGTTTCTTCTCTACAGGTCTTGACATCCTGTGGCTCATGTGCTCGAGTATCTCGCTATCGTTGTATCCTGCTGTGGTCAGGGCGGTCTTTATGTCATGGTCCTGTACTCCTATGCTTCTCTGAAGTCTTACATAGTCAAGAAGGTCTTTCGATGGCATCTTATCTCAGCTTCACCACAGCTTCACCATCCTTGATTTGTCTCCCAGCTCTTCCTCTATCCTAGAGAGCTGGTTGTATTTTGCGAGCCTTTCTCCCCTGCACGGCGCTCCTGATTTTATCTGTCCTGTGCCCAGCGCCACCACCAGGTCTGCTATGAAATCGTCTGGTGTCTCTCCGCTCCTGTGGCTGACCATCACGTTCCAGTTGTTGTCCATGGCCATCTTTGCTGCTTTCTTCGCCTCTGTCAGGCTCCCTATCTGGTTCACCTTGAGCAGCAGTGCGTTGCATAGCCCTTTCTCGAGAGCAATCTTTATCCTTTCAGGGTTTGTCACGAGCAGATCGTCTCCTACTATCTGCACTTTTTTCTTGACAGCTACGCATGCCAGTGCCGGCCATGCCTGGAAGTCGTCCTGGTCAAAAGGATCCTCTATAGAGAACACCGGCGCCTCTGCCATTATTGATTCGTATTTGTCTGTCAGTTTCTCTCTTGTCAACCATTTTCCGTCTACAAGATACCTATCCTTCTTCTTGTCATAGAATTCTGATGCTGCTGCGTCTATCGCTATCTTGCATAGTCCTCCGTAGCCTGCTTTCTCTATGGCGTTGACGAGTATCGTTAGTGCCTCATCGACTTTCTTGATGTTCGGTGCGAATCCTCCCTCATCGCCTACGTTTGNNTCACGTTCATGCATGGCACCGGCAGAACTCTTCCTGTGCCTAGCACAGAGTATAGCGGTTTTCCGCCTGTCGCTGCAGCCAGTCTCGCCGCTGCCAGGCTGACTCCCAGTATCGCGTTCGCTCCGAGGTTTGATTTGTTCGGTGTTCCGTCAAGGTCCAGCATCGCATTGTCCAGCAGTGCCTGTTTCCTGCAGTCCATCCCTATCACTGCCCTTGCTATCTTCTCGTTGACATTGTTGACTGCCTTGAGCACGCCCTTGCCGCCG
>DUGW01000097.1 GCA_013331125.1 Candidatus Woesearchaeota archaeon
TTCATCGATGGAGTTTTGGTCATTCTCCAGCACTGAGTGCATGAGCTTTTCGTCTACATCATTGAGTTTCAGTTTGCCTTCTAGTTCCTGCAGTTTTGTGAGTTTAGAAATATCGACCTTGCCTTTTTCTTTCTCTTTCTTATCTACGCTGCTAGGGGACTTCTCCCCCGTCTGCTTCCTTTTCCAGGCCTTGGCGGTCGACAAACTCATTGAGCTTCTCCTGTATCAGCTCTTGAGGAGTTTGAAGGTACTGCGCAGACGGCTTTAGTTTTATCCTGTGGCTAAGCACAGATACCAACACATCCTGCACATCCTTCCATGATACCTGCTGTTTTCCTTTGACTATTGCGTTTGTCTGCGCCCGCTCATACAGTCCTATGGATGCTCTGACACTTGGCAGTCTCTCGAGCTTGTCGGATTCGCGCAGTGTCCGTACAAAGAGCACAGCCAATCTGCGGACATTGTCTGGAAAATCAATGAAATGCTGTGATTTCTCTGTTACGATCCGCTCCTCGTCTTCGCGATTCTCGGGGTATTGCATGTATGCGACATCAAACCTGTCGAGCAGGACATCTGAGAGTGGTTCTGTGCTTGTGTCCTCGGGGTTCATTGTCGCGATGAATATGAAGTTTGCCTCCAGGTCGATGTCATAGCTTCCTATGGTGACCATCCTCTCCTGGAGTGCCTGCAGAAGCGCGTTCTGCAGTTTTTCTGGTGCCCTGTTGAGCTCGTCGAAGAATAGTACGCCGTTGTTTGCCTTGAATATCTTTCCTGGCGTGAATGCCTCCACAGAGAGGGGTCCGTACTTGATCGCTTTTGCAGGGTCTATGTCTCCGATGAGGTCTTCTGCTGTGAGGTCTGGGCTTCCCTGCACCCTTACGAACCTTGCCAATCCCGAGATCCTCTTCTTGCCGGTCACCCTTCCTGAATTGCATTCGGGGCATACTGGCTTTTCAGGGTTGCAGTTGTATGGGCAGTCCATGACTTCTACTTCTGGCAGTAGTTTCGCCACGTTCTTGGCTATCGTCGTCTTTCCCACTCCTGGCGGTCCCACTATCAGCAGGTTCCTTCCTGCCATGAGTGCGCTCTTGATGGTGTCTTTCACAGGCCTCTGCCCGATTATGTCCTCGAAGCCTGCTTTCTCCTCGAGGAACACAGTTGTGAGTTGTTTTGCTAGATTCATGCCAAAATATTAGGCACCTGTTGCTTTTAAACCTTTTTAAAGAAGTTTTATATACTTAGGATACCTAACTTAGACGTTTGGGCTTTTGCTTTCCTGCAGCCCGGATACGACCATAGAAAATATTATATTGTCAACTGCCTGTTGTCTGCCTATCATCATGTGCTTCAAAGAATTCATCATGCCGGACAAGAAGAAATTGATTGCGCCTATAGCTGTCGCTGCATTCTTTCTTCTCATGATTTTGGGTAAGATCATCATCCCCAAAAATTCAGTGCCTAGTATCTTCCTTTATCCTTTCCTCTTTACCCTTCTGCTATCGATCCCTCTCTGGCCTCTGTTGACGCCCCTGGATCTGTGGTCATCTGTCGCTGTCTGGGATTCCAGCGGCCCTACCACCGGCGGTTTCATGATCACAGCCATCTTCTGGGTGATCGTGTCTTATCTTGTCTCCTGCTTGGTCGTCTTTCTATACAGGAGGAAAAGCCACAGAAAGAAGAAGAGAAGATGATTACTTGGGTTTCTCGAAGAACCCTGGATATACCCTCTTGACCCTGTTGTTCAGCTTCTTTATGAACGGACAATTCAGTCTCAGCTTCCTTATCCTTTTCCCTGTGTCGTCGCGTCGGTATGCCTTGACCTCTATGTAATAGCTGTCATCGATCGATCCGTATAGGCATTTGTCTTTCTCGTCGTATTTCCATTTGAGGTAGCTGTCGTGCCTGTCTATCCTTATCACTATGCTCACGCCGAGCGGTGATTCGATCATGTCTTTCCTGTCCTGCTTGCTCAGTATGCAGGCATCGTTTGGGTGGGAGTGGAACTCTCCCATGTATTTGTATCCCTTGAAGAAGTTGATTGTCTGTAGGAGTTTCTTCTCGTGCTTGGGTGTTATCTGCACTCCGTATGTGTAACGTCTTGTCGTCTGGTGGGGGACTGCGTATTGCACGAGGTAATCATTCCGCCGTCGGCGGCCTATCAGGAGCCCGTATGTCTCTTTGTCGTAGACCTCTGCCGCTCCTGCTATCATCATTATGAAGGCTTCTTCGCCTATTGTGACTTTTGTTATTCTCCTCGGCATTTACCCGTTATGTTTCCTCCAGTCCTTTTGATTCTGATATGGAATTATTGCACTAAGTATAATATGGCGTCTGTGGTGAAGCGCCTCCTGAACTTGCCGGCGAGCCGTGTTCACCATAGAACTCGCAGTCCTTCAGGCATGATGATTCATCTTCTGGGAATTCGCACCATCCGTCTCCGCATACCGATTCGCAGTCCATGTCCAGCTCTGCCCTTGCTCCTTTAGGACAGCATCCGTCATCATTGTCCCTTTTTGTTATGACTTCATCCGAGCAGTAGGCATTTGGGTTCCCTGCGAAATAGCATTTGTCGACTGTGCATGGGTCTCCGTCTGCGCAGTCCTCATCTTTCATGCATGCGGGTTTCTTGCATTGTTTGTTATAGCATATCGCTCCGTCTTTGCATGCGCAGTCCTTGCATGTCACGCAGTTCTCTTTTCCGTTGCATATCTTGTCTCCGCAGTATTCCCTTTGAGGTTCTGGCCTCTCTTCAGGCATTCCATCTCCCTTATCATCTACTGGAAGGTCTGCCTGTTTGCCGCTGCTTGTCCCGTTTCCTGCGTGCATATCCTGGCCAGTCACACCGTTAACAGGCGCTTGTTGTTGGCTGCCTTGATTGTCTGCACCCTGCGGGTTGACAGCTGCGAATTTCGTTGCTTCTCCTACCATCGGCAGTTCGTCGCATCCTGCAACTAAGAATATGATCATGACAAATAGTACCAATATTGATGTTTTCACCCTCATGGTATTGCCTCTTGGATATATGATTATATAGATTATAAAAAAGAAAGGGACCGGTCATTATTATATCTTTCTCATATCTTTCCCAGGACCTTCTCTGCGAATTCCTTGAATCCTGGCTGTCTGTCCTGTTCCCAGCACGCCCTGACTGTCGGCGGGGTTGTCGCTGGCGATTTCCAGTTCGCTATGGGTTTGAGCTCCTTTCTCATGACGTATGCTGTCTTTACTAGGAAGTTTATGTCTCCCTGTGGTGTACAGAAGTATAGGTACTGTTTGTCATTCCCGTCCTTGTCTTTGGCCTTCTTTATGCATGTGTGCAGGTCAAGCATGCCTTCTTTCACTGCCTTGAATGCCTTCGATGGATTCGGGTAATGGTTGAAGTTCTTGTTGAGGTGCTGTATCTCTTCGTTCTTTATGCCTTTCAGCTGGTTGGATTCTATCATCACCGGCCTTCCTTTCTTCTCGTCGAAGAATGCTGCCCCTCCTTTCTGCGGTTTGAGCGGGTTCTGTGCGACTATCTCCATCGCCATCCCATAGCCTTGGCTTCCCAGTTCCAGTGCGAGTGCTAGGCTGTGCCAGTCTATGCTCCCTGTCAGGTAGTTTATGTCCTCTATGTTGTATGATATCATGTCCTTCTTTGTGCTCAGTATCTGTTCGAATTCATGGCTCTTGAGGTATCTTCTCTTACCCTCGACTATCCTGAATATCTCATCGTCGTGTGTCTTCTGCATGACCATCTGTCCGTGGTTGTGCAGCCTCTTGTGTGCATCGTGGCTCTCGTCGTAGAATGGTTGTCCTTTCTTAACGTCTATGCCCTGGAAGCTTTTCTGTATCATGAACAGGATCTTTCCCGGGTCGAAACCGAAGTGATTGTACTTTGCCCATTCATCTGCTATCTTGTCTCCTGTGCTTTCGTTCATGACTACTAGCATATGCTGTCTCTTCTGCACCTGGTGAGGGTCTTGTCCGTGCTTCTTCGCCAGTTTCCTGATGTCGAATGCTATCTGCAGCATGTGCCTGACCCCTAATGATATCGGCATCGTCTCTTCTGGTTCGCACCCCATCTGCTCCTTGAGCTTATCCCTTGTCAGCTCTGCGAGTGCTTTCTTTTTCTTCTCTGGATCGTTCGCAAAGTCCTTCTCTATCTCGTCCCTGCGCAGCTCCATTATCCTGTCTGTGGACATCTCGTTCAGGAAGATCATGTATTTTGTCCCGAGTCCTAGCCTTGTCGCCTCGCCTGCTGCTGCGTGTTCCCAGAACACCTCTCCGTCCAGCACTGCCTTCTCTGCCGCTGATGTCTCGAGTCTGTCCTCGTCGAGTATTATGACATGTTCCTGGCTCAGTGGCTTGAGGTGGCCCAGGTTCTCGTACGCGTTCATGTCTTCTATGCAGTCGAGCATGTTCTCGACCTCTATCTCTGAATGGTTCTCGAAGAAGTCTTTGAGTTTATACTTCAGATGGCCAAGGCTTGATTCCTTGTATGTGTCTATGGAGTCCAGCACTAATGTCGGTTTCATCTCACACCCCTGACCTGATGCTGCGCATCAGATGGTCTTCTTGAATGATTTTGTATGGATATGTGGAAGCAGTATGGATCTATGGGGGTAATATCTTGATTTTTTTAACCTTTTGCATTAGAAGTTTATCATTAAGCACATCTTTCACGAGTCCTTCTGGTTTTATGTATTCTCTCTTTATGTAGGTGCATACCCTGCCTTTCTCTATGAATGTCTTTTCGTATTTCTCCTTGAAGTTCTCTACCCTCTGTTTCTCTTCCAGTGGTGGCCCGGGCCACATCTTCACCGGCAGCAGTTCGTCTGCGCCTACGATGAACCAGAACATTGCCTTTCCTTTCTTGTCCCATTCCCAGTCTGCCTCTTTGACTATGAAATCGTGGAATTTCAGCAGGTTCCTTATCTGTTCCATCGCCTTGAGTAGTTTTGCTCCGACGACATCCTCTTTTCCGCTGGCGGGCTCTGCCTCGAGTATGAAGAGCTTGTCTTTTCCCGCTCTCCGCTTCAGCTCTGCCTTTGTCATGTTCTTTATCTTGAATGCCTCTGTGCTCGGCTCTTTCAGGAATGCCTTTGCTGCCTCCCTGAACCTTTCGAGTTTCTCGTATGATATCGCTGCTGCTGCGTTCCTCTCTTTCATCATCGGATCTATCACTATGATCGGGCTCTCTGTCTTCGAGCTGTTGAGCTGCTTCATCGCGTCATTCTTGTAGTATTTCTCTGGGTCTATGACCTCTTTGTCTTTCCATTTCAGCGCTGCCTTGAGCATCTGCTCGAACCCTCCGTAATGGATGACAAGTATGTCGAGTACGTGTCCTGAGAATCCTCTTATGTAGCTCTCTGCTCCGTAGACCCGCGAGGCTTTGCAGAACTGCTTGGCCAGTCTGATCTCATCTCCGAATCCGGGATGGCTTTTAACCCACTGTACATGCATCGGGCTCATGTCTGTGACATTGACTGCCTGTTTTGCCTCTTTTATGTCCAGCACAGGCACTATCTCGTAGCTTATCACGTTCTTGATGAAATAGTAGTCTCTGCTTCCGTGGACGAGTTCTGGTTTCAGTGGCTTCAGCACTTTTCCCAGCTCTTTT
>DUGW01000071.1 GCA_013331125.1 Candidatus Woesearchaeota archaeon
GTTGTTTGTTGTTGTTTGTTTGTTAAAATAATATAATAATAAAGACAGTATAGTGCTGGTTCTTGACTTTTCGATCCTGTTTTTGATTTCTTTCAACCTCCCTTCAGCGCTTCTTCTTTTTTTCTTCTTCTTTCTTTTCTATATAGAAATATATTATATATTATATATATTATATCATATATATTATAATAATATATATTAAATAAATATAACAAAATAATTGCATTAGAAAATATATTATTAATTATATAAATCTAAAATTCAAGGGCAGGTGCTCAGAGTCCTTTAAACCACATTTTTCTGTACGAGGAGATTTAACAAGATTTTTTCAAAAGACCACCGACTTCCATTTTATCATTTCCATAAGAAATCATGGGGTCACTCTGCAAATTACCGTCAAAGATAAAAAGAAATATGGGGCTGCTGGGAATTTCAAGCACAGCTTGATTGCTGATTGCTATTTGAACCCAGATCCACTGGTCTCTTCCTTGAAGCAATTGCCTCAACAGACCATGACTTTAATCATCGCCACAGCTTTCTGTGGCTCATCGCTCCATGACTGGAGCCAGTTATTCTAGCCAGGTTATACTACAGCCCCATGGCCTGTTTTTCTTAGAATTCAGGAATTGTATTTAAAACTTCTCATCAGAAAAAAGAGGGAAATAATTACTTTCTATTCACAAAGAACTCTTCTTTATCTTCAGCTCTGTCTTCTTCCTTATCCTGTTTATCTCTTTGTCTATGTTCTCTACATCCTTGTCTTTGGTCTCTTTCTTTTTCTTTGCTGCTGCTTTCATCTTCTTGTCAGCCTTGATGTCTGCTTTCTTTGATGCATTCTTTTTTCCGCTGCCTGCTGCGCCTTCTTTCTTGCTTCTTCTTGCAAGTTCGCTTATTCCTATCACTGCTCCGGCAACTGCAGCACCTATGAGTGCCCATATCCACCATGGCCATCCGCCATTTTCTTCGCTGATCACGAACTCTAGCTGTTCTTCGTAGTCTATCTTCTCTCCTGCCAGATGAGTGTTTACTCTGACTATATAATCATTGTCTTCTAGTTTATCATAGTCTGGCACGACATACATGTCTACGTCCTTGATGTCTTCTGGATCTACTAGTATCTGGTAATCGTCGAATACTATCCAGCTCTCGTTTCCTGTGTTGACTGTGAATCTTGCTGTCCTGTCTGTCGGGTTCTTGATTGTCATAGGTAGGGTGTATATCTCATCTTTGACTTTCAGTTCATTGCCCTCTCCTGGCACCTGTGACCTGTCTATTGTTATCAGTGATTCCTGGACATCTTCTTCTGTGAGCTTTGATTCTTCTGGTATCTCTGCCTCTTCTGTCTGTGTCTCTTCAGCCACCGGTTCAGCCTCTGCTTCTTCCTGTGGTTCTGGCTCAGTCACTGGCACAGCCTCTTCTACGGTTTCCTCAGCAGTTCCTTCTTCCATAATCTCTTCGCTGCCCTGTCCGTCGTCTGTCTTGAGTGTGTTGTATGCCCAGAAGCTCAACGATCCCACTATCAACCCTAGTATGACGATGATTATCACGACAGGCCATATTGACCCTTCGCTCTTGTCTTTCTTCTGTTTCCTTTCTGTCTTCTTCTCTGCCTTCTTTGCAGCGGCAGCTTTCTTCTCTGCCTTTTTGTCTTCTTTCTTCTTCTCTTCCTTTGCAGGTTTCTTCTCTTTCGGTTTTCTCTCTCTTTTGCTCAATGCTATGATCAGCAGTATCAGTCCGAGTGCCACGAGTCCGCCCAGGCCCCATAATAGCCAGGTCAGCCAGGCGTTGTTCGGTTTTGTTATTGTGAACTCGAGTGTCTCTTCATAGTCTATTTTCTTTCCCTCGAGCTTTGCGTTCATGGTCGCTGTGTAGTCGTGGTCTGCGAGCGCCTCATGGTCTGGTGTTATCTTGACGTTTATTGTCTCTTCAGACTCTGGTTTGACTGTTAGTTTCTCCCTCTCGAACTCTATCCATGACCCTTCTGTCTGTTCCACTGAGAACATCGCGTTCCTGTCTGTCGGGTTCTTTATTGTCAGCGGAAGGTTTATTTCTGTCTCGTTTGTGACCTGCAGCTCGTTCCCGCTTCCTGGCACGCTTGATCTGTCAAGCACCAGCAGCGATTCTTCGAAGTCTTCTTCTGTCAGTTTTCTGTCTTCTGCTTCTTCTGGCTGCGCAACAGGTTCTGCTATTGCTTCTTCCTGTGGTTCTGGCTCTGCAGCCGGCACGGTCTCTTCTATGCTCTCTTCAGCCATCCCCTCTTGTGCTGTTTCCTGGTCTTCAGAACTTTCCAATCCTTCTATCTCGATATCTCCTGTCCCTAGCTTGTATGCTATGTATGCTCCTGCCCCCACAAGTAGCACTATTATTATGATTGCGAGTATCGCTGGCCATCGGCTCTTTCCTTTTTCTCCTTTCTCTTTCTCCTTCTTTGGTCTTGCATACTCTTTCTTGTCTATTGTTATTGCCTTCTTGGCTACCTTCTCTTCTTTTACCTCTTTGATTGCTGCCGCAGTCTCTGGTTTCTTCCCTTTCTTGTCTTTGTCCTTTCCGCCCTTCTTGATGACTAGCGCGACTATCAGTATTATTATCAGCAGCAGTATCAGGCTTCCTCCGATCGCTATCCAGAGCAGGTTCTCTTTCAGTGTGTCGGTGACTGTCTTCTCCTGTTCGACCTCTACTATCAGGTCTGTTGAGTATTCTATGTCTTCTGCCTCTACTGCCAGCATTATCTCTGCCTTGTAGCCATCAGCTGCCGTCTCTTCTGTTGGGTATGTTGCGAGCGTGAAATAGCCGGTCTCTCCAGAGCCCAACTCCAGGGATCCTTCGTTTATCCATATCCAGTTTGCTGAATTGACACTCAGGTCGTATCTTGCCCACATCGGTCCTGTGTTTGTGACTTTTATCTGCTGTTCGCTTCCTTCATATCCTGTCTTCACTGTTGTTGTGTCGACGTCTGGTAGGAATGCGTCTTCCAGTGGCATGACATTTACGTTGTGTTCTTGTGAGTATGTCTGGTTGACTTCGTCTATTGTTACATAGAGCGTGTTTGCGAATTCTGCTACTTCTGTGTCGCATGGTGCGTTGATGTCGAAGAGTATCTCTGCCTCTTGTCCGCCGTCCAGCACCACCATATCTTTCCGTAGTGTTAACCATTCTGGCCCTTCTAGGTCCAGCCAGTATGTTGTCCTTCTTCCGCCTATGTTCTGTATTGTGAGCGAGTCTGTCCTTTCTTTGCACTGTATCCCTGTGAGTTTCTCACCGTATATTTCGTAATCATAGCATTTCTCTGATATCAGCGATACATGCACGGTCCTGTATTCCTCTCCTCTGACTGCTTGTAGTTCTATGTCTAGGCCGTATGTTGTCTCGTCTTCCAATGGAGGCATCAGCAGGATCTCTCCATTGACTGTATCTCCTCCCCATGCAGGCAGTGAGACGTCTTCGCTTGATATCCATTCTGGTCCGACAAGTGTCAGGAAGTATTCGTTTGATATCTCTGCCAGGTTCTCTACCTGGTAGTCTATGACGTTCGGCACCCCTTGGCAGATTGAGTATTCCTCTCCTACGAGGATCTGGTAATCATAGCATTTGTTTATGTTGAGGTCGAAATCCATCTGGCCCAGTATCTGTGTTCCCTGTGCCAGCGCGTTCAGTGTGAATGTTCTCTCTCCGTATTCTCCGCAGTTCAGGTTGATGAATACGGTGACTGTCTGTTTCTCTCCTGGCTCCATGACCAGGTAGTCTGTTGATAGTGATATTCCGTCAGAATAGGGTTCTACGCTCAGTTTGTATGTATCTATGTGTTTTCCTGTGTTGACTATGTCGAAGTCGTATTGTACTGGTGTGCACGGGCATTCCTGCTGCACTCCTGAGAATCTTGGTACTATTTGGATGTTCGGGCAGTTTTCTACATTGACTCTTTGTTCTATGACCTTTTCAAGGTCGAAGACAGTCATTATTGTTGTGTTCAGGACATACTCTCCTTTTGCCCCGCACGGTACTTTGATGAAGTTCTCCATCTCTTGTATCTGTCCTGGCTCCAGGTAGAATGTGTTTGGGGCGAGTGTGGTCCATTTTGCTGCTTCTCCGCCCTGTTCTACTATGTATGTGCTTGTGACCTCTCCATTGTTCTGCACTGTGACCATCTGCTGTGTGAAATCGCATGCGCAGACGTCTAGGCCGCTTTTTGAGCTGAATGCATGGAAATTCTCTGTTATAGCTGCTGCTGAGCTTGAAATCAATAGAATGACTGCTAAAAGCATGATAAGATAATTAGTAGTGTTTTTACCACTCATTGTTAATACCCCAAAGTTGTTACTATTGAATAGATATAGGATATATAAATGTTTCTATAAATGGCCACGGCCCTTTGTTCTTGTGCTGGATTGCCTCCTTTTGCCACCGAAACCCTTAAATAATAGTTAACAATAGTTAATTAACGATAGTTAATATGGCTTTACCACAGGAGATTGAGCTTTGGCACGTCATCCCTCTTATCAGGAAGCTCCTTGTCAAGGACCTGAAGAAGAGGGGTCTCAAGCAGAAAGAGATCGCCTCTCTGCTTGGTATCACAGAGCCGGCTGTCTCGCAATATATCCAGGAGAAGCGCGCCAAGGAGTGCGACCTTATCATCCCTGATGATGTCAAGCAGTCCATCCATGAGGCTGCTGGCCGCATAATCGCCAACAGGCAGGCCGGTGATGTTGATGATCGGCTTGTTATCAGGGAGATCAACAATCTCTCCACCCTTTTCAAGGAGAAGAAATTGATCTGCAAGATCCATATGCAGAAGGATGATTCATTCAAGGAATGCAATGTGTGTTATGAACAGGTGACTGATTGATTGACTGATGAAAGAGTGATTGCTATGAAGACCAACATCTATCTGGACAACGGCGCGACCACAATGGTCGACCCAGAAGTAGTCAAGGCCATGCAGCCTTTTTTCACCGAGACCTATGGTAATGCCTCGAGCATCCATCACATGGGTCAGGCCGCGAAGCAAGCCCTTAATGAGGCCCGCGAGACAGTGGCCAAGAGACTGAACGCTGGCTATGATGAGGTGATCTTCACCAGTGGCGGGACAGAATCCGACAACCTGGCGATTCTAGGTACAGCATTCGCGAAAAAGAAAGACGGCAACCACATCATCACGACCCGAATCGAGCATCCTGCTGTGCAGAACACCTGCCGCTTCCTCGAGACGCAGGGTTTTGAAGTCACTTATCTTGATGTTGACAGTGAGGGCTTCATCGATCCAGAGAAGCTTGAGGCTGCAATCACAGATAAGACCATCCTCGTCACCATCATCCACGGCAACAACGAGATCGGCACGATCCAGGATCTTGAGGCTATCGGCGAAGTCTGCCGGAAGCACAAGGTGCTTTTCCACACCGACGCTGTCCAGTCCTTCACAAAAGTCCCGATCAATACAAAGAAGTTGAACATCGACCTGATCTCGATGTCATCACATAAGATACACGGCCCTAAGGGTGTCGGCGCTCTTTATGTCAGGAAAGGCGTCAGGCTCCAGCCTGTCACCCATGGCGGCGGTCACGAGTTCAAGCTCCGTCCAGGCACTGAGAACATTTCCGGCATTGTCGGTTTTGCCAGGGCTGTTAGGCTCTCTTCAGACTCTGATGTCAAGAGGATTGCCAGGCTCCGCGACTATTTTATCTCTAGGGTTGAGGATGAGATTCCTAACACCCAGCTCAACGGCCCCAGAGGCGACAAGAGGCTCTGTAATAACATAAACATCTCTTTCGCCAGCATCGAGGGTGAGGCCTTGGGCTCTTATCTGGATATCGAAGGGATATGCACCAGCACCGGCTCTGCCTGTTCCTCTCACTCTCTTGAGCCTAGTCATGTCCTCACATCTATCGGTCTCAGCAAGGAGCTTGCCAACGGCACCTTGAGGATGACCCTCTCCCGTTTCACGACGGAAAAAGACATCGATTTCACTGTTGATATGCTCAAGAAGTACACTGAGAAGCTCCGTAAGATAAGCCCTCTCAGCAGGGTCTTGAAGAAGGTGATATGAACTTTATAGGGTGGTTGTTATGTATTCAGAAAAAGTGATTTGTGCTTTCAAGGATCCGAAGAACATGGGTGAGATAGAGAATCCCGATGGTTCTGGCAAGGTAGGCAATCCCTCGTGTGGTGACCTGATGCAGGTCCATATCAAGGTAGGCAAGAACAAGAAAGGCGAGGATATAATTGAGGATTGTAAGGTCAAGACCTTCGGCTGCGTCGCAGCTATAGCGACCTCTTCCACGATGACTGAGATGGTCATCGGCAAGACAATTCAGGAGGCCAAGAAGCTTACCAATATGGATGTCGCTGATGAGCTTGGCGGTCTTCCTCCTCTGAAGGTCCATTGTTCTAACCTCGCTGCTGATGCCTTGAAGAAGGCCATCGAGGACTACGAGAAGAAGGGTGGGAAGCAAGGCCCTGTGAAATCCAGAAAATGAAGCCTTGTATACTCTGTCGTTACTCTGAGATCGCTCTTAAGGGCAAGAACCGCTTTGTCTTCGAGGACCGTCTCATCGCGAACATCAGGGATTGTCTTAGGCGTAACAGCGTCATCGCTGATGTCCGTAAGATCAGGGGCAGGATCATCATCTATACAGAGGACCATGGCGCATACAAGTTTGTGAAGGATGTCTTCGGTCTATCGTCGCTTTCTCCTGCTTTTGAGATTGCTTCTGATTTTGATACGATACTCGCCATATCCGATGAGTATACTTCATCCCATCTTCCTAAAGGCGCCAAGACCTTCCGCATATCTACCAATCGCGCTGACAAGTCTTTTCCTATGAATTCGAACATTGTTGACGATAAGGTCGGCTATTCTGTCGGAGAGAAATACGACCTCAAGGCTGACCTGAAATCCCCTGATTACAATCTTCATATAGAGATCCATAAGGAGACCTTCATCTATCATGAGAAGATTGCCTGTCATGGCGGCCTTCCTGTCGGTGTCTCTGGCAACATTGCCAGAGACACCGACAGGAAGGCCGCCATGACAGGCAATCTTA
>DUGW01000088.1 GCA_013331125.1 Candidatus Woesearchaeota archaeon
GAAGCACCTATGAGTTCCAGTTCTCGCGCGGCACTGTCGCCCAGGTGAAGTCTGCTGTCGGTCGGAAGCCTACTGTCCCTAGCTGGTTCTCTGACATGCTCCCTCTTTCGTTTGACCTGGCATGGGAGATCGGCAGGTTCCGTCAGTTGATGCGTGAGAAGCTCTCTGCCAAGATGTCTAAGCCTGACATACTTGATTTCATCAACCAGCATCTCTATGTCGACGAGAATGCTGCTGAGGCCATCTATAGTTATATGAAACAGCAGCATGATTTTGCCCTCATCCCTACGAATAATGAGATCCTTATCGAGCATTACATGGAGGATGACATGAAGTTCGCTGTCTTCCACACCCTTTATGGCCGCAGGGTGAATGATTGTCTCTCCCGTGCTGTCGCTTTCGCTGTCTCCAAGATCCAGAAGCGTGATGTCGAGGTCGGTGTCTCTGACAATGGTTTCTATATCGCTTCCAAGAAGAACCTTCCTGCTGCGCGTGCCCTCTCTCTGCTTGAGTCAAAGCGTCTCGGCGAGCTTCTCAACATCGCTATCGACAAGACCCAGGTGTTGATCCGTCGTTTCCGTCATTGTGCCGGCCGTGCATTGATGATCCTGCGCAACTACAAAGGCCATCATAAGAGGGTCGGTAAGCAGCAGGTCTCGTCCATGATCCTGATGTCTGCTGTCAAGCGTATCAGTGAGGATTTCCCTATCCTGAAAGAGGCCCGTCGTGAGGTCCTTGAGGATCTTATGGACATCAAGAACGCAGAGATGATCCTTGAGATGATAGAGAACAAGCGTATCCGTGTGACTTCCATAGATACCCAGATCCCGAGTCCTTTCGCTTTCAACCTTGTCCTTATGGGTCATCTTGACATGGTGCGTATGGAGGACCGTCTTGAGTTCCTCCGTCGTATGCATAATCTTGTCCAGGCGAAGATATCTTTGGACAAGGGTAAGCAGGGCAGTTCCTCTATCGATGAGTTGGCTGCCAAGAAGTTGTATGAGGAGGTCTGGAAGGACATATCTCCTCCTGAGACTGACAAGGAGAAGGAGCGTCTCATCCATCAGGCCTGGAACCTCAAGCGTGTCCCTATGTTTGCCAAGCGCGAGATTGTCCGTCTAATCGAGGGTGAGCGCACAGACATACGCAAGGACTTCCTCAAGGCCCTGACCACTTATCGCAAGGAGATAGACAAGACCTGGCCGCAGGACCTGAAGGACGCAGTGTTTGCTGCTGTCAAGGAGATAGAGGTTGAGTGAGCTGTTGGTTGAGGGTCTCGGCGTTGATGGGGATTCTCATCGTGATGTGGCTTTCACAGCCATCAAGAGATAGAGGAAGAATATCATCCTGAAAACACCACTTCCAGCAAGGAGTATATCTATCGTCATCCGGTCACCTGAACGATACAGCGCCCAAACTGCTGCAGCTATTGCAAGAGCCAAAGAGAAAGCAAGGATGCCCAAGGCATTCCGGAAGATCTTATCTCTCTTCATGACTTCATAATACTTAAGCATGTGTTGCTTGACAAACTTGTCTTCTGCTTTGATGAGAGAGAATATGATATATAACAGGATGAGCATGGCTACACTGTCTGCGATGATGCTGATCAGGATTGCTGTTGCGACCATGTTGCCTCTTTTAGATTGTCTGAGTGGTCTCTTTTTATAAACGTATCGCCATGCACAGGTCGGTTGTTTTAAGGAACAGGTGTTGGCTTAGAAGGAAGACGTCGTGGCGGTACGCTGCTTCTGGATATTTTTACTGGGCCAAGGACTGGCACCGACACCTGGCTTCCTGGGCCTATTTCTGCAGTATCTGCCCCTTCTGATTATTTCACCCCCATATAATAGTAACAAATCCGAAAGATTTAAAAATGATTGTCGTTTTTCTGTAAATTATTGCCTGCTTAAATTTATAAGCATACAAAATATCAACATATTGATGGACGACGAGGGGCGTCCTGTCGGGTGAACAAAGATGAGAAATATAGAACAGATTGTTGAGAAGCATAAACCGAATTATTCTATGAGCCTTCCCAGGCCTTTTGCTATCATATCGATAGCTGGTGGTGCTGTGGGTTTTGTCGCGCTCTACTCTGGTTGTGTTTTTGATCAGTCTGGTCTTGTATGCCTGGGTTGTGATGCTGGTGCGCCATCTGATGCTGGTGATGCTGGTGTCTATGACGCAGGCGATGCTCAGCCGCAGCCTGACGCGCTTGTCGATGCCCAGACTCAGCTTGATGCTATCGTCGGCGACGGTTCTGTCGACGCTCAGGTCCTTCCTGACAGCGGCGCAGACGCGACAGTCGATGCTGGTCCTTGCACCACTGCTCCTACAATCGCTTCTTTGACTGCTACTCCTAACCCTGCTAAGACAGGTCAGAACATCGTCACTCTTGTGCTTGCGCTCAACAACCCTTGTGCTGATATCACTAATTACGCTGCAAGTGATTATGCTCATGCAGACATGTCCACTACCCAGTTCGACCAGGGTCAGGTGACCTCGACGGTGAATTATCAGATCAGTCTTCCTTTCGGTCACGCTGGTCAGATGTGGCCTCTCGGTCAGCATGATATCACCTACGTGATCAGGGATGGTTCTAACAATGTTCTTGATTCCATGACTGTCGCAGTCATACACAATCCTGGCATTGCTCTCGGTAAGTGCGTGAGTTTCCAGAACTATGCTTATGACGGTCAGAGCCTGATCGCCAGGTGCAATGTCTTGAACTCTACACCGACGACGACTGCTGATTACGGCGGCCAGTCCTGGCCTGCTGACTTTGATGCTCAGATGCTTCCTGCTAATGTCAGTGTCTACACCATCAACAATGGCGCTCAGGTTGAGATCGAGTCCAATGGTGTGATCGATCTTCCTAACGTGCAGTACACTGATTTCAACGGCATCTTCAGGAGACCTCTTGAAGTCGCTGTCCATCTTGAGGACCCTGCCCAGAATCCTGCAGATGTTTCTGATGGTGTCGCTTATATCCCTACCTGGCCTAACAGGACCTTGAGGATATTCATAGATAACCAGTCAGGTCCTACTTGTTCAAGCAGGTATGGTTCTTCCGGCGCTGTGGATTTCCTTTTCGGCCGCAATGGCGCTTTCCCTGGCTGGCAGGACCTTGTCAGTTTCCCTGTGGGTTTCACAGGCAACAAGGCGATCCCTGCTGGTAACATGGCTGTGTTTGTCCAGAACATCAGGGACCTTCCTCAGGGGCACAGGGACCTGTTGAACCTCATGTACAATGGCCTGGCAAGTCCTCAGCCTACATATTCCTGTATCCAGACCGCTCTGAACCATCAGGACGGCATGGCAGACCCTATCGTGGGTGCCAGGGTAGAGATTTTTGACTGACGTCATTGAGAACATTTATATATGAAAAAAGCCATTATTATACCACCAATTCCGGGGGTGCGCTCAATATGGATGATGACTCTATTATCGATGATATGATGGATGATTTTTGGGATGATGTTGAGGAGTTCAACGAGGAAGAGGAAGAGGAGGAAGAGTCGGACGATGATGACGATTCTGACGACAAAGATAAGGATGACAAAGACAAAGACAAGGACGATGATGACGACGAAGATGACGAAGACGATGATGATGATGATGAGGATGAAAAGAAGTTGAAGGACAAGTCCTATGATGATTATGATATCACTGATTACAAGGATATGCATGACGTCGATGAGGAGGATGATGACGACGCCTATGCATAGGCTTTCTCAGAAATCTTTTTGGTGTTTTTGTTTTTGATATCATTTTGATATCTTATCTTTTGCGGGGTGTTGAGAAATGGGTATGAAAGCTTACATGTTGGCAGCAGGTATTGCTGGGTTCTCTCTTGCGGGTTCTGTCTCTGGTTGTGTAGGTGGGACAGGTTCAGGTCCGCGCAATGTCAGGGATGCTGCGCACGCAGCCAAGGTCCTTAAGGCGAAGGACTCTTCTGTCGTGCTTGCAGATGGTGTCTACATGACCTTGGCGACTTTTCAGTATGTGCGTGGGGTTGCCTCTATCCTCAAAGGTGAGGCAAGGCCCAGGATTGACGATGGTCAGTGCATCGCTGATGAGCTTATCGGCAGGTTTGAGCATGGATATCTGAGCCGTGCTGTTTCTCTTGTTCGTGTGCCTGGCAGGAATTATGTCACCCGTTCCCATGCCTCTGATGTCTATCAGAGGATGTGCAGGCAGGCCTTGAAGCAGTGATCTTTTGGCCTTCTGGTTTTTTCTTTCCTTTTCCCTTCTCCTGGTTTCTCGCTATCTCCCTCCTTCTCTGCCTTTCTTCCCCTTCTTAGACCTTCTCTTCTCATTCCCTTGCGAAAAAGACATTTTTGTCACTAAACAGTAACTAAAAAACCGAAACATTTATATACCTCCGTCACTGGTGTTTTCACCACTATTACATAACGACATTTCATGATAATGGGGTGGATACCCTTTTTTAAGGAGGTTTAAAATGAATTATGCCAAATTGAAGCATGTATTTGCTATTATGGCTGTCTTGGTGCTTGTATTGTCAAATACAGCAGCAGGAATCAGTATGACGTACTTTGCGCCGTCAAGGACGCTCAGTACGCCGACCACAATCGCTGCTACAGCGGTTATGACATCAAAGACGTCTGATTCTGCCGTTTCTGTTGAGAAGCTGGCTCCTCAGATCAATGTCCCTCTCCAGGTCCTTAGGCCTGAGGTTGTGGCTCCTGAGGAAGACCCCAAGGATGATTCTCCGTTTCAGGAGGCTCCTGGCGTGGTTGTCCAGCCAGATGACTCAAAGTCAGATGGTTCGAAGGCAGTAGATGGTGATAGGCTTGCGCCTTATACCGATGCTCCTTCAGGCATCCTGACAGAGACCCCTTCAGGTTCTGGTTCTGACTCCAGTCCTAACAACAGTTCAGGTTCTGGCACTTCTGTCTATGTGCCTGGCTGGCGTGGATGGGACTTGAGCAAGATACCTGAGGGTGTCATTGACGGTCTTGATGATGGTGTTGTTGATGACGATGCTGTCCATCCGGCGCTGCCTGAGCTTGTAGCTCCTAGGCTTCCCGATCATATCAGGCCGGAACTGTTGAACATCTTCAAGCCTGATCTTGAAGTGACTGCTTTCGGTCTTGGTGGTAAAGCTGGCTCAAAAGCCAATTATGGTGAGAAGGTAGACTTCAAATACACTGTTGCCAATACCGGTGACAGGGCCGCGACTTTCAATGTCGGTTTCTACAGTGGAGTCTCTGTCTTCACAAAGGCACCTGATCTTGTCCAGCCTGTCACTCTTAGGGCAGGTGAGGTCTATACAGGCACTTTCACATATGAATATCATTCACACAGGTTGGATGTGCCTGAGTTTGAGGTCATGCCTGATCTCTTCAAGCCTAAGGTCATTGTTGATTATGACAATAAGGTTGTTGAGTATGACGAGACCAATAATGTGCAGTCCATGAAGCTTTGGCTTTATCCTGCAAGGCCTTCAGGTCCTGAACAGCCTCCTAAGTATCCAGACCTGAGGACTCAGCTTTACATTGTTGACCGTGTCTATGAACCTTACGAGCAGATACACTTCGGTCTCTATGTCGAGAACATAGGCGATGCTCCTGCTGAAGGTTTCATCTTGACTTTCTATGATGGCAAGACTGAAGAGCCTTTCATGAGGCAGATGTCTCTCGCTCCTGGCGCTTCCGAGCGTATTGACCAGTGGAGAGGCTACAATGCAGGTAATTATCATGCAGTCCTCAAGGCTGACGAGTTCCAGACCATCAAGGAATCAAATGAGGGTAACAACTGGGCTGGTGTCTCAGTCTATGTCCGGGAGCAGGAACATTTCCCTGCTGTCTGTGAGGACAGGCTTGACAATGACGGTGATGGCCTTGCTGATATGGAAGATCCTGGCTGCACTGACCCTGATGATGACAGTGAGTGGAATCCTACAGAGCCTTGGCCTGACTGCTGGGACAATGTAGATAATGATGGTGATGGTCTTATCGATCAGGAGGATCCTGGTTGTACTGACGAGTCTGACTATGATGAGTCTGATGACAACTCTGGAGACGACACTGGCGATGAGACTGGTGATGATTCCGGTGATGACTCTGGTGATGATACTGGTGACGACACAGGCGATGATACCGGTGATGACTCTGGTGATGATACCGGTGACGACACAGGTGACGATACTGGTGATGACTCTGGTGATGATACCGGTGACGACACAGGTGACGATACTGGAGACGATACTGGTGATGATACCGGTGATGACTCTGGTGACGATACTGGAGACGATACTGGTGATGACTCTGGTGATGATACTGGTGATGACTCTGGTGATGATACCGGTGACGATACTGGCGATGAAGGAGACGGCGATGTCTTCTTTGACAACCAGGCTCCTGTCCCTGTGGTCACTGTTGACCCAGCTGAGGGTGATGCTCCTTTGAACATCACTATCAGCGGTGCTGGCAGCAATGATCCTGACGGTTCCATCGTTGAGCATTCATGGATCGTCACAGGTCCTGAAGGTTTCACCTCTATGTGGCTTTCAGTCGCTGGTGAGCCTGTCGACCATGTTGTCGAACTGCCTCACGCAGGGACTTACACGATCGAGCTCATCGTCCTGGACAATGACGGTGCTGCCATGAACCTTGCAGTCAGCATCCAGCTCACTGGCGCGACCGGTGATGGTTCTGGAGATGGCTCAGGCGATGGCACTGGTGACGGCTCCGGAGACGGTTCTGGTGACGGAAGCGGCGACGGTAGTGGCGATGGTACTGGTGATAACAACAACAACGAGAACAACAATGACAATACCAGTGACTTGGAAGAGCCTTCCATCAAGCACATCGAGGTCAAGGACATAAAGTACAACAAGGCCACGATTGTCTGGGAGACTTCCAATATCGACTCTGACAGTAAGGTCTGCTTCGGTACTGAAGAGGATGACCTTGATGACTGTGAGTCTGACAATGATCTTGTGGATGACCACGAGGTCGTGATTGACGGTCTTGACGAGAAGACAAAGTATTATTACAGTGTCAAATCCTGTAATGATGACGATGTCTGCTCTGAGAAGGGTCCTTACAAGTTCACTACCCTGGCCAAGGCAACGACAACCACTGATGACACTACAGATGGCAGCGACTACAATCCTGACTGGAGCAATCTTCAGCTGGACACAGAGGCGTTCCTCAAGAATGTCCCTAAGTCAAAGACATCATCTGTCACAGGCAGTTCCTCATCTGGTGCTGCTCCGCAGGCGGCTGCTCAGCCTCAGGGCCCTGCTGTCGATGTCGTCTTTGCGCCTATCCAGTATATCCAGGTGGAGCAGGAGGTCTGTAAGCTCAAGTTCCTCTGGTGGTGTGTCTGGAAGGACTTTGTCACGAAGAAGATACCGTTGCCGGTCTTGATGCCTGGCTCTGGTGTCGAGTTCGCTTTGGAATAAAATATTTTAACTTTTTTATACCTTTTTTTTATCTGTCTTCTATCAGTATTTCTTGCAGAATTCTGGATAGTCTATCCCGTTGACTGATGTTATCGGCGCTATCTTGTCAAGTGCATGCAGCAGCATGATTGTGGGGAACTTCAGGCCTTGCCTGTCTTCTATCTGTCCGTATATCGAGTATTTCACCAGTGCCCTGCCTATTGCTCTTTTCCTTGTGAACCATACCTCTTCTATGGTTCCTACTGAGTTCAGCTGGCTTTTTGTCTTGAAATCATTGAACAGGTCATATATCTCCGCACCCATGAACAAAGAGTTGCCGCTCCTTGTCAATCCGCTTGCGAAGAAGACGTAGTTTGTCTCTATGAGGGCTCCCAGCTCCAGCAGTTCTTCTTCATCACCTGGCGTGATCACCGGCACTTCTGGTATCCTTGCCGTCCTTATCGCGAGTATGTATTCTGCATTGCGTGTCGGCAGTCCCTGCTCATCTACATGGACCATGTACCTTCTCTGTATCGACCTGTCTCTCAGGGCATATGCCATCTCCTGTATTACCAGGGTGTCGAAGTCGCATGCTGTCCTTATCAGTTCCAGGTCTGCTACCCTTACAGTCTTGACCCCCATGCCCTCTGGGAGGATTCTGCGCTTTAAAAGAATTCAGATAGGCTTAAAAACAGGTTTTTATCTGTTCTTATGTTTATGGTGATGTCTCACTTCTTCCCTGTCCCTGTGTCCTGACACTTCAGGCTTCGGTTTCTTCTCTATCTCTACATAAGGCCAGTGCATCTTCCTTGTCTCGAACAGCATCAGTCTTGTGAATGAGAACAGTGGCATCAGCAGGAACACTCCTACTATGAGCAGTGCTGGAGGGGTCTTTGCTATCCATGGTATCTTTGCTATCAGATGTATCATCAGCACCATTATCGCTATGACTATTATTGTCTGTGCTGTGTAGAGCGCCTTCTTCACTCCGAACCTGAATGCCTCTTTTGTGTTCCTGTATGCGAAGTCACTCACCATCGTGTATGACAGCAGTCCGAAATACCACCATATCCCTGCTATTGTCCAGAATATGAGGTTTATCGTTCCCATGCTTATCCATGGCATCACTGCTATCTGTGAGCTGAGCACGAACTTCACCCATAGGCCCAGGATTATGACGAAACCTCCGTAGACTATGATTGACTGTCCTGCGAAATTCTTCATGTACCTGAGGTAGCTCTGCTTCCTCTCTGATACTAATCTGTGGACCAGCCACCACGCCAGTCCCTGGAACAGTGTCCATATAAGATAGCCTGAAAAGACCATCATCAATAATAGTTTTGTCGCGCTCCTCAGGTGTCTCTGGAAATCCTCATCTCTTGTCACCTGCTGCACTCCTGATATCACCTGTTCAGGGTTCTGGTCCATGTTCGCCAGTCCCATGGTTGCCTCTCCTCCCATCTCCATCATTGCTGTGAGGTCTTCAAGTGCAGCTATCTGTATGAATGTCATCACCACAGACAGTATGAACACGAAGAGGAGATCGATGAGTATCAATAGCAGCATCCACGGCCAGTTCTTGTAGAACCTGGTGAAGGAATCTGCAACGGTTCTTACAATATTTAACGTTCCGGTTTTTTTTGGATTCATGTTGTAGTTAAAGACTTTCTCAAAAGTTTTATTCGGGAAGTTCTGTCGGGGTTATAGTGCTTTTGATCATGTCAGCAATTAGGTTAGTGCAGTTCTTTACAGATATAGATCCTTCTTTGGCAGTGATGTTCTTGCATAAGTCGCTGTTGAGCGTCTGAAGAGCGCCTTGTTGATAGCAGTCATCCCTTGCCCATGTGTTTTCGTCACCGATCATCTCGCATAAAATCTGTGGCACCCTGAACTCAAGTGCTAAATCATGTATGCACTCGTCTATAAAATATGTTGAGTCATCATCTTCAGGTATCATGATACAATAAGTGAGATTGCCTGTCTGTAATGCGAGACTGTAATAGCATACATCCTCTCTAAGTCCATCAGGTGGGAGGTTACGGCAATCATCCTCAGTTAGTACCAGGCCTTGTGAAACCAGATATTCATTTTCTGTCATGCTTAAGTTTGAGAAGCAGGTCTCTTTAGAATTATGTCCATTCTCATTCTCTATTAACAGGCAATAACCGGCTTTTTTATCCTGTAATGCTAACTTATGATAGCAGGCGTCAGGAGAGTAGTCAGGTTCAGTTTGCCATATAAGACCACATATCTCCGGGTCTGAAATATTTAATGCCACTTGAGTTAGGCAGTCACCGGCGGACTCTGCGCCCTCTTCTTTTTCAATCTGTAAGCAATATTGTGGTGTTTCATATTCTACGGCCCATCGGATATAACACTTGTTTAGTGCATCTGGCCCTTCTGTATTATATAGTTCCTCACATTCTACTACAATCTCTGCATCTCCTCTTATGATACCTTCAAACTCCTGTAATTCTTCATCTGTGCCTGGAATAAATAGTATTGTTTCATTTTCCTGTGGCTTTGCTTCTACGGTCTTGATTTCTACTTCCGGCGTCTTTTCGGTTTGTATCAGTAGGAATATGCTGATAGCGGCTAATAGAATGAGAATGATTAAAAGAGGGATGATTAGTTTCTTATCAAATATGTGGCTTATCTTCTTTGGCTCAACAGGATATTCAACACTAGATGCGGAAATTTCAGATTCTTTGGGTATAATATTAGCCGGATAGCCTATATTCTGCTCGGGAATCATGGTTTCGGGGTTTGTTTTTTGTTTCTCTTCTTCCATTTTCTGTTTATATCTTTGAACATGCTTTTTTTCCGTTGGTTCCTGCGGAACTGCAGACACTGCAGACTATTGCTTTCCATGAATTATACGTTTCTGCATCCATCTGCGCCCATACTGACTTGACATTTGAGTAGGTCGCAATCGCTTCACAATATGGCACTTTGTTTTTTTCAAAACAGTCTCTGATATCTGTGCAGCAACCACCAGTCAAAAGATTAGATCCGTAATTATGATACCATAAATTCCTGGAATTTTGAGTGCTTATTAAAGGAAGATAACCGCTTGAACAACTTTTTGTATATTTTCCTGCCTCGCATATTTTGCTGTATATTACTGAAGTAGCGAACCATTGTGTGTTTATAGGATATGGGAATGAGAAGCTCTTTCTCTGTCCGCCATATTGAACATCTGTGCCTATACAATCTGATGGTATTTGCATGAAATCGCAGTTCTGCAAAGCGCTCTTTAGACCGTAATTTCCTACACAGTATACATCTTGGCTACTTGTTTTTACTTGATTGCATGTCCATTGGCTTATTCGACCACACAGAAGTTTTTTTGCATCTGCGTGTTCAAGTCCCACGCATGTGTCTGTTCTCCCAGTTGTTGTGCAGATTCCATAAAGTTGTTTGACCTCTTGAGATACCATGTATTTCAGGCCTGATCTTGTGCAGTCTTTGTATTCTGTGACCCATGTGCCTCCTTGTAGTGTTTTGACTTCAAGATGTGTTGATACTGTCGTTCCTTTTGTGTAGGGCCCATAATGTTCTCCCTGGATTCCCTTTCCCACGCATTTTGTTTGTGGTTTACAGCATTTTGGTGCTTCTGCAGGGCATTTGTAAGGGTTCTTGGTTATTAGATTGCTTGCGTCACAGTCCCTTGCGCATACACCTTCTTTGCTGAATCCGCATTGTCCTCCTGTTTGGCTTTCTCCTAGATTGATGCTTGCTTTTGGCTTGCAGCAGAACATTCGTTGGGTCCCGACATCCTTGCAGGCACCCACTTTACCAATATACGGTCTCGGGTTTGTTTCGCACAACTGTTGGTTCAGTTCCATAGGCACGCACTTGAACTCAAACGGTTTCGCTTTATGCGCGTCTGTTCCGCAGGGTACGCCTATTTTTCCTTGTAATTGGCTGAGACTGGCTCGGTTATTGAGACCTGTTATCAATTTCTGGTCTGTTACTTCACCGCAAGGTCCGACTGCTGATGATTTTATTTCATAAGCTGCAACATTTGGTTTTTCGCCTGGTCTTATTGCATATTGCTCCATCCTATGCGCATAATCTTGAATTTTTTTTATGACTGGTGTGATATCTTCGAGTTCATTTTCACTGCTAGAACTCGAGCTTCTCATAGCCTGGCCCATTTGGGCATAACCAGTACTTCTGGAATAATCTGCTAAGACAGAACAGCTTGTTACTAGTAGTATCAGCATTACTGTTATTATTCTTGTTGTTTGTCTCATTTTGACCTTGATTTTGTGCACTTATGGACTCATATTTTAAAATTAAATCTGTTTTATTTAGTTATCTATGGTGGCAACTTTGACTTCATCTTCTGCTGATAATGATCCGGAAATTGATGTCCGAAGCTGCTCCTGCACATTTGGTTTACATGCATAAGCATCAATGCAATCATATCCTCTCGGGCATGGTTTTGACTGGCTGCAAGTTCCATATCTTGGTATGCAGTTGCCAGCTGTTGTCAGGAATGAGTTCTGGCACTTGAATGGTACTCTGTGCTGTTTCTCCTTATTTGCACAGTCTGCGTCAGTTGAGCATTCAGCCTGCACACAGATTCCTGCACTTGCGCTACCGTATCCAAGAGGGCCAACCGCGATTACTGCTCCGAAACCTACACCTTTGTTACATTTGGCGCCAGAACCGCACTCTGCGTCAGTCGTGCATCCAGCTACAGATTGACATAATAATTCCTTGCCAGATTTTACGCATTCAGTCCCTGGTTTTTGTGATTGGCAATAAACCTTATCCCCTTCTTTTAAACATGGAATCTTGACTTCTTGTTCGTTGCAGGCCCCGTTAGAGCAAATGCCTGCTTTGCCATTGAAGGTCTTGCATGGTATCCTGTTTGCTAGTGATTCAACAAACCATTTACCATCTATCTTGATATACTTAATAGTTCCTATTATAACTTGCTGGCATCCTGCTTTTCCACAAGGTCCTGTAGTACTTTTGCTTACACCAGAATACCCTCCATAACCACTCTTCTTTGGCACATACTTCACTCCGCTTCCATCAGGACAGCACCTTATGTCTGTTGACCCTGGACATTTGTTCACTAGGAACTCTGCTGTTCCGCATTTGTCTTTGGTTCCGCTCAGGCAGAACTTGTCTTCTCCCTTGCCTAATACTGCCTTGTAGTCGTTGATTGTGACCGCTCCTTTCTCTGTTCTTATCTTGTCGAGTTCTTTTACTATGTATTCTGTCCTGCATAGGCTCATGCATTCTTTTGCTCCCCATTCTGCCTCTGGTGGCTGGTAGCATATCTCGAACCCTAGTCCTTTGTCGTCGCATTTAGCTCCTGGCATTTTGTCTGCGCATTTGTCCTCAGCGCCTCCTTTTGCCAATGCTCTCAGTCCTGATATCCTTAGCGCACTCTTTGGCACTTTCTTTAATAATATTACTATCCTTTCCAGGCTTCTTGCTTTTACGCAGCTCTCTGCCGGCGCTTCTGTGCCTGCTGGGCAGTTTGGCATCTTTCCTTTTGATCCTGAGAATTCTACCTGTGTCTGGTCTGTTGTTGACAGCTTTGCTGGTCCTAATTCCACTGTGAAGTGCATTGTCTGTCCTGGCTCTGTCCCGTCGTGTGAGTTCTCTATCTCCATCTCCATCGGGTTCTGGCTCTTTATGGTTATTGTTATCTTGTGGTCGTCTGTGTCTGCCCATCCTGTCGCTGACAGTCCGTATTTTGATGGGTTCTTCCTGTCCAGCACTATCTTCCTGTTCAGGGCTTCTGTGAATGATGCCAGTGCGAATGTCTCTGTCTTCTCCAGCCCTCCTACCACTATGCTCTTGCTGTCTGTTATGGAGCCTTTTGTCATTATCACCAGTCCTTTCGGGTCTGTCTTCCTTATGAAATAGCAGTGTTGCTGTCCTCCTGTGAGTGTCGCTCCCATCTTTGCCTCTGCTGCTGGTGGGGCTTTTGGTGGGGTGGTTGTCTTGGTCGGGGTTTTGGCTGTCGCTGCCTTTGCTGCGTCCGCCGCAGCTTTTGCTTTTGCTGCTAAGTCCTCTGCGTCTTTTTTTGCCTTGGCTGCTTTGGCAGCTAACTCTGCCGCGGTCTCCCATCCTGTTATTCCCATCATTGCCTCTCCGCTTGTACTGTCGGCCACTGCAGGCACCTGTTCATCACCTGCCACGATATATGCTGATGCTGATATCCCTTTTCCTTCACATACTGCCAGTTCTTCTCCGCCCATGTTGACTGTCGCCTTGTCTGGTATCTTGAATCCTACTGCGTCCAGGTCTATGTACAGGCTGAATGGGTCGAAGAAGTCTGTCGGTTCTGACTTGTAGTCTATCGAGAATCCGTCTGGCCTCTCAAGATAGTTGCTTAGTGTTATCTTTATGTTCTTGTCTTTGTGCTCTTTGATGACGTCTCTCAATCCTATGACTGTCTTTCCTTGGACCTTTCCGTCTGGTGTATCTTTTGTCAGTATTATATCTCCTGTCATTGCGAGTGCGCTTATCCCGCTTCCCTGTTTGAATCCTTCGAACCTGAAGTCTGGGTCTCCTGGTGCAAGCATCAGCGATATCTTCCTTGTGTTGACATCGCCTATGAAATGTATGCATGGCGGTACTGAGAGTGTCTCTGCGCATTTCTGCAGTTGTTTGTCTCCTTTGTAGAATGTTATCTCTTCTGATGGTATCAGTCCTATCGATCCTACGTCTATGTTCAGCACTGCTGCCCTTCCTGCTGCTACCTGTGAGTCTATCGTCAGCTGGAATGCGGTCTTTGCTGTGTTGAGCCATTTGAACTGCCCTACATTTATCGATTCCCCTACGCCCAGGCCGTATGCGTCCTGTTCTGTCCATAGCCCGTATGTCTTGTTGAATTCTGTGTGTGATGATAGGACTTTTGTCGTGAATGTTAGTTTGTCCAGTGTCTTTCCGAATGCCCCTCCTGCTCCTGTCCCTCTGCATACGACGTATATCGGCACGTCTACCTGTTGTGCCTTCCTTGATTCTGGGTCGACTATCGGTCCTGTTGTCATCCTGTATGATCCGCTTACCTCTCTCACTCCTCTAAGCTGAAGGGTGACTGTCCATTTCTTCACGCTTGAATCGCATAGTGTTGCCAGTCCTGCTGCTGTATTGGGCAGTTTGTTCTCGAGTATTATTGCCCATTCTTCTCCTTTTGGTACTGTGGCTGAGTATTTCTTCCATTGTGCATTGTCAAAATATATGATTATGCCTGCGCATTTTATTGAATAAAGCCCTGTGTCTGCAATCT
>DUGW01000006.1 GCA_013331125.1 Candidatus Woesearchaeota archaeon
AGCAGTTGATAAAGAAGGGTTACATCGACCATTACCGTCATGGACGTATCAACAAGGCTTTCATCCAGCATCTCAAGCGTTATGACATGAAGGAAGAGATTGCGAAACTTAAGTGTCCGATACTCCTTCTTCACGGCGCCAATGACTTCCAGGTCCGTTCTGCCAGCTGCAAGGAGCTCTTCTTCGCAGCCAATGAGCCTAAGCGTTTCGAGATAACAGATGACGCTGACCACTGGTTCAGGGAGCCTCAGCATAGGGAGCATCTCATCGGCCTGACGATAAGCTGGATCAACCGTCATATAAAGGAGATGAAGACCTTCAAGAGCGAGACGACCGAGAGGAGGAGCAGGTCAAGGTTGGTCTAGCTGACATTCTCATGCTGCTCATCTCTGTATCCTGAGCTCTTTCATCGTCAGTCGCTTGTCTCCCCTGCAGAGATGTTTTGCATTCTCCATGTATGACACAGCATACCCGAGAGCGGTCATCCTCTCTCTGCTTCCTTCAGGGAATCCTTTCCCTATATCTTCCTGTTCGACGGCTTTCCTGAAGTTGTGATATGCCATGTTTGGGGTTATCTCTTTCTTCTCTATGTATTCCCAACATTGTTGGAGTTCTTTCCAGCTTCCCGCGACCTTCTGTCCGCTGAGGAGAGGGTCTGTTATTGAGATGTCCAGGTTTGCCAATCCTTGCCGGAACTCATCGACACTGACTGCATATATGTCAAGCCATCCATGGTGTTGTGTCTTTATCTCGTCAGACACTATGAATATGTCTATGTCAGAATATGGTCTCCTTGATCCGTACAGCATGCCGATGCGTATAGAGTCGTATGCGTCTCCCAATACTTTACGCAATATGTCTGGCATGTTCTCTGTATCTGGTGTGAAAGGGAATCCTATGGCTTTCAGGAGGATCGTCTTTCCGTATCTCTCCTCGAATGAATTAAATTCTGCAAGTAGCTCTGCATATTTGGCATGGGCCATGTTCTTCATCTTTTTCCTGAACATCTCTGCTCTGCCAGTCCTTTCTGCAAGTCTCTGTTCCATCCATACTGCAAAGCCCTCATTGTCGTTCATGGAGTATGTGACTAACTGCTTGAGCTTTTCTTCACTCTGCAGGACTGTGTAGAAGGCAGTGGTGTCTGTGACCCAGTCATCTTTGCCCGGTCCGTTCTTTTGAATTATATGTGGTGTCGCTGCTTGGATATTTCTTTCGAGTCTGACTATCTCTCTTCCGGACTTCGTCTGCTCGCAGAACAGTCCGTGGCCGAACAGCTCGTGCATGATGTTGACTTCCATGTATTCGGAATCGCTCCTCACGACAGCTCTCATGGCTCGTGGAAGGTATACTCCGTGTGCAGCCTGCTCTGTATTTGTCTTTCCGCAGAACTCTTTCCATCCTTCTCCGTCGAGGACTGTCAGTCCAGATCCCTGGATGTAGAATCCTGTCTCTCTGTAGGCGATCTCTGCGCATTCCTTTACCAATTCTTCTAGTGTCATTTAGCATCTCTCTGTCTACCATCTCTTCTTGAACGGGTCCAGAGGGTCATCGAGAAGACCTGGTCTTCTGAATGAGTCATTGAACGGGTCTGGCCCTTTCGGTCCTGAGAACGGGTCGGGTCCTATCCTGCTTCCTGGTCCGTTGTAGAATCTGCTCGTCGGGTCATTGAATGGATCACGCTCTATCGGTCTCCTGAATGGATCAATGCCGAGTGGGCTTCCTGGTCCATTGTAGGACCTGCTCGTCGGGTCTTTGAATGGGTCGATTCCTATCGGTTGTCTGAAAGGATCCGGTCCTAGATTCTGTGTTATCCCTCTGTATAGGATACTGGATGGATCATCTCTCGGGTCGATCTTAGGCTCGATACATGGACCATTGTATGCTGGACTCAGGGGATCCTTGAAAGGATCGATGCCAATCCCTTTTGTCCTGTCGAGGAAAGGGTCTGGCCCGAGCGGTTTCCCTATAGGGTCATTGAACGGGCTCAGCCTTTCGTCGAGGGGTTTTGGGNNTCGGGTCTTTGAAGGGGTCGGGTCCTACCGGTTGTCTGTCGATGTGTAGTGGATTCCTTGGGTCGTCTATGCTGTAAGGCAGTGGCGCATTGAATCTCTCGAGGGAGTCCAGGCCATCCCGGTAGACAGGTTTTCTGAGTTCCAGCGGGATGTCTGGCTCTCTTATTATGATGCCTCCCGGTCCTTTGAAAGGGTCTTTGAATGGTTCAGGCCTTAGGTTCCTGTAACCCGGACTTAATGGGTCGTTGAACGGGTCGGGTCCGATAGGTTTCAGTCCCATATAGTTGGGTGAAAAAGGGTTGTTGAAATCATCATATCTGCTCATTTTTACCTCGCTGTCGCTAGTTCATGGATATAAGTGGATCAGCAGGCCGGAGCCCGCCGACCCATCGCAAACCAGCTCAAAAATCAGCTATCTCTTTTATGTATCCAAGATATGTTTCCTGCGGGACTTTGGTCCTTACAGTCACAATGATCCTTTCTTTTCCATAGAAGATGTCTATATCATACAGCTCGTCCCTCATGTTCTCGAGGGAATCGGTCACATCTTCAAGGTTCAGTGCGTTGTCTTCGTATTCGTAAAAGCTGCCTGGTTTGCCTACTCTTATCTTTGCCAAAAATTTCCCGAAAAGGGGGAAAAAATTTAGGGATTTCTCGAAGACGAAGTAGCTTCTTGCGTCCTCGTTCCCTGTTCCGTACAGTTTTAGTTTTTCCATTCTTACCAGTCCATTCTTTGTTTCTTGTATCCGGGAAGGTTGAATGTGGTGTGTCCTCCATATGGGTTCCCGTACCTGTCGATCTTGAACGTGTCGTGGAATTCTCCGCCATTGCGCAAGATGTCGCCGTATGGTATCACTGTCTGTCCGTAGGATGGTCTTATCACTCCAGGCTGCGCCAGTGGTCCGGGCATAGGTCCTGGTCCGAATCCCCCAGGTCCCATCGGTCCTGAGTACATCCTGCTGAGGCCTGTTGTGTATGCGTCCAGGCTCTCATTTGTTGCTGGTGCATTCCCCAGCATCTGTTCTAATGCTTGTGTCGCCATTTTGTTTTCCTCCTATATATTTTGTTTTGTCCTTTCTTCTATCGAGCTGGTCTGCGACACCTTGATCACAATCTCTCAAAGCGGAATTCTGGCTTTTTGTACGTGGGGCCGAATGGTCTGATGATATACGTTCCTGGTATCGGCCCTTCTGGTGGTTCTCCTATTAAGAGTGGCTTCNNCTGAAACATACTGTCGGCTGGTTGTATGGCCTGTCTCCTGCCGGGAATCCCTTTGTCCCTGGCAGTTGATATCCTGGTAGCATTGGTTTTGCCGGCTCCTGTGTCGGGAACACCAATCCTGGCAGTCTGATCTCCAGTCCTGGCACATAATCTCTTCCTGGTGTCCTGCTCCCTGGTGTCGTCGGTCTTACCGGGACCACCACTCCTGGGATGTATACTCGGTCCTCCATCGGGACCATCGGGTTTGCTCTCTGTTCTAGGTTCATTTTGTTCCTCCATGCTTCGTATAGCTATTGTCTCTCTTTTTCTCGTAGCTCTGTTTAGAGCTGTCGCTAGTCTGTCTAATTGAACACCAGAAACCTTTAGGGTATAAGGTGTTCCAACCTCTTAATCTTTTGCCTTATATTCCTTATAGTCCTATAAGGCCGGATGTCGCCATCTTTTTCATCCTGGAATCCCTATGATTATGTTGTTCATCGGTGTTATCCTGGCGTCTAACCTCCTGATCCCTGCCCTGTATCCCTGCTCTTTGAGGAACTGCACCCGCACAGCGTCGATGTAGTCGATGCTGCGCGGATACAGCAGCAGTCGGGGATCGGGTTCTTCTTCAAGTCTGTAGTTCCATCTCTTCTTTCCGTAGCAGCACGGCATGACTGCGACTGCAGCCCTTGCCCTGACAGCCTTCTCCAGTATCATGTCTGTGAGTGTCCCGCACGCATGGACTGCGATGACTGCATCCTCTCTTATCTCATATCTCTGCAGTCCCTCAAGGCTCACCTCATGCTCGACCTCGATAGAGCCAAGGGTCCTGTCCAGGCCCCTTACCTTCTTCACGTCGACGAATACAAGCCTCCCGGCATCATGCTGGAACATCCTTCCGGCATTCCCGTTCCCGCAGCAGATCTCTGCGAGCGAGTATCTCTCTCCGATGGCCTCTCTGAATATCGGTCCTGCGATCGCGTGGAAATCTGCATATCCTTCACGCATCTTCGACCAGCCCTTTCATGGTCTTGAGGAAATGGTCATTCTGTCTCTTTGTGCTGACAGCGATCCTGACCTGGTGCGGGTCCCTTATCCTGAACGCGCCTCCTGGAGAGACTTTCACTCCTTTTCTCTCCAGTATCTGCAGGGCATTGTCAGGGTCTGATGATATCTTGGCGGTGCTCATCAGGAAATTCATGGACGATGAGTTGCTGCATCTGACTCCTATCTCCCTGAGGGTCTTCAGCATGCGTTCTCGTTCTTCGTCTATGAACTCGACGCTTTTCCTTATGAAATCCTTGTCTTCAAGCGCGGCTTCCGCCATCTCCTGCGCTATTCCGTTGACTTTGAAAGGTGATGAGACCTTCTTTATCACGTCGATCAGTCCTCTACTCCCTGCGAGGTATCCTATCCTCAGTCCTGCCATGCCGAGTACCTTTGAGAACGTCCTCGCTATGACCAGGTTGTCATACTTCCTCACGAGGTCGATGCAGTCCTGGAGACCGTCTGCCAGTGCCTCATCTATGACTACCAGTCCCTTGAACCGTCGGACATACCCCTCCACCATGTCCTTATCGATGGTCGTCCCTGTGGGATTGTTGGGGTTGCATAGGAACAGTATCTTTGCATTGCTTGCAGATACGTGTTCATGGTTCAGCTCGCCCAGGGGGATGTGTATGCAGTCTGCACCCATCAGCCTGCTGTGGAATTCATACCTGTGGAATGTCGGTACCGGTATCATCACCTGGTCGCCTTTTGACAGGAATGTCTGTGCGATCATCGACAGGCACCCGTCGCAACCGTCGCCGAGCATTATGTTCTCAGGTTCCAGTCCCACGTATTCTGCTATCTTGCCTATCAGCTGGCTGTTCGGCATGTAGTAATGGTTGATATGCCTTGATGACAGGTTGTTGAGCCTCTCGATGGCTTTAGGTGAGACGCCTGACGGGTTTATGTTGGCTGACATGTCTGCCTGTATCTCATGCTTGACACTCCTGCCTCCATACTCCTTCACGTCCATCTTTTCGACTTCTTCTCGTATTCTCATTTTCTATCATCGCCCTCTTATGTTGTTCAGTGTATCTTTCAGCGTATATTGCTGCGTGTCTTAGTATGTCCTGATCCAGTTGTAGACCAGGGGGTTCTTGCAGATCACGACGAATGCTGCGCCCAGGACCACGCATAGTGCGAAACTGGCCATCAGTGATCTGTTGACACCTATCTTCGGTATCAGCATCAGCAGCGCGAACATGTAGAACGGCCAGACGAATATTGTCCCCAAGAGTGCTGTCTTGATGACCTGTATCGTGGCTGTTGCGCCTGAAGTGTTGTTTATGAAATAGAACGCCACCAGGCTCATGTTCGGAAGCACCATCAGTATGCCTCCGATAAGCGCTTTTCCTCTGTCTGCCATTATTGCGGCTGCTGTTATCACAGCTCCGCTTATCAGGAAATACAGTGCATATTTTATCATGTTCTCACCCAAGTTCGTTTGCTTTCGTAATGTAATTTTTTGCCTTCTCATTGTGCTCATGCCTCTTGTCGTCATATTTTGCGAATCTTGCAGATAGTGATGCTTGGAGTGCCCGGCCAAGGTAGAACAGGCTCTCTGCCTGCACTCTTGTCATGCCGAAGCCTGTCGAGAGGTCTAGTGCGAACTCCTTCATCCTGTCGTAGGCTGTCTTGGCTCCTTTCATGTTGTATGAGTCCCTGCATACCCCTGCGAAGCATGCGATGTCGACTATCGGCACCCCTCTCAGTCCTGCTTTCGGGTCCGGGTATTTGAGTTGGCCGTCGCAGAGGAACAGGTCCTCTGGTGTCAGGTCGTGGCATGCGAATGTCGACGCAGCCATCTCAGGTATCCTGAACTGCTCTAGCATGTCGACGAATCTGCTGTCGGCTCTGCCCTCGTTCGCGAGCATATGGTTCTTCTCGGTCAGTGCGATCATCTTCTCTATGTACTGCCTTGCTTCCGCGGCGGAGTCGTATCCGCTCCTATGCGTCCTGTTGTATACATACGCAAGGTTGAGCAGCACCTGGTGAAACTCTCTTTCTGGTCGCTGGGATTTGTTCACCATCGTCTCCAGGTCTTCTCCCAGGTATGACATAATCAGGTGGTATGCGTCATCTGTCTGGAAGAACTCATATCTTGCAGGGATTATCGTCGCTATCCCCATCTGCTCGATCTCCTCTGAGCCTGCAAGGTTGTTCTCCAGTTCATATCTCCCCCTTGTGTTATCTTTCTCTGCACTCTTCAGGACAAAGGTTCCCTCCTCGGTCTCTACAAGCCTGACCAGGCATGTCGAGTGCCCTCTGGTGAATGTTTTCACCGTGGTGAATTCGATTTTATTTTGTGGTTTCAGTGATAGCATTTTCTTCAGAAGACCTCATCCATCCTTCGCAGGGTTTCTGCTATCCTTGCGCCCTCTATTGGTCTGTATATCGTTTCCTCATAGAGCCTGGCTGCCATCTCAGTCTTCCTCTGCGGCGCCAATTCTCCGACATTGAATTCAGTGCCCAGCCTTTTACCTGCAAGACTGCATATTGCCACAAGGTCATCGACCGCTCTCTGGTCTTTCGTCTCTCTCAGCAGTCTCTCGACCTTCTCCATACTGTCGTTCATAGGGTCTATCCTGTACTTTCCAAGGTCCTTGCTGTCCTTCTTGTAGGGAAGTATGCCGAACATCTCGATGCCTTCCTTGACCTTGGGTCTCAGATCAGGATTCCCGAATGGGAATGCCCTTGTCAGGTATACACCCGAGTATCTCTTGAATTGGCTTCCGTCGAGACTCTCGCGTGCAGGCCTGTCATAGAGTGCTTCATATGGCGGCCCTACCTTGATGTCTGTATCCATGGTGAGTATCGTGGTCAACTCTTCGATAGGGTACTGCAGTGCTCCCGGAGATCCCCGTCTGTCTTCAGGGATTGTCTTCATGAGTTTTGCCTTGAACTCTGGATCCTGCTCGACCTCGCCCTGCACTCTTGCCAGCATGGCTGTGTATTGCTGTGTCCTTGAGAGCTGGGATGATGGCAGCATACCTATTCTCCCTCCGTAGGTCTGGTTCAGCGCTTCGAGATAAGCGATTCTTCTCTGCATCTCTCGGTCTGCTTTTGTACTTCCCTTGTCGCTGTTGATCTCTGTCATGAAGTGGTCGGCCAAAAGCCATGTTGCGTTCGGTCTGCATCCTTTCTCTTCGAGTCTGTCACTCAGTTCCATCATGAAAAGGGCATACTTGACCATGTCAACAGGCTGTCCTGCGTCGAATGTCTGTCCCATCATGATATTGACTGTCCCTTGCGAATCCTCTATCTCTTGTTGCGTAAGGAACGTATCGACGATCCTATCATCCACATATCTGTCAAGCATTCTTCTCACCTTCCTGGTTCTCACTTTCTGGTCACGGCTGCAGGTTTTCTGCAGCTGAAGCTACGATGTGATACCATTGTGTCCTGTTTCTCAGGCTCTCGTCGACCACAGCGCTTTCCGGGATTTTCCAGAATGCCGGTGCTTCAGGCTTTTCTGCCCTCTCGCCCCTCTCGTATTGTGTCCTTGCGACTGCATACTCCAGTATCTGTTTTCTCTTGCTGTAATGCTCGGCAAGGAAATCCTTCAATGTGTCCTTTACAAGTTCGACATTGTCCCGGCCTTCTGGTTCACATCCGCCTGCCAGGCATCCATCTATCTCTTTCTGTGCCTTCTCACCATAGACATTGAGGCTGTCATCCTTCACTGCCTGAATTTTCGAGTATGTTTCCGTCTCGCATAGTTCTTTGGCAGGTTCATTGCTCTTGTCTCTGAATGCCTGTATGTATCTTATCAGGTCCGATGCGCCATTCTCGACACCCTTCCTCTTCTCCGGGTCATTGTATGCGTCTTCGACCTTCCTTATCGATGCTTCTATCCTTCCTTGCAGGTCGTATCCTTCCGGTCCTGGTCCGATGAACAGCGTGCTCTCAGGTCTGCTTGAGCTCATCTTTCCTTCCAATCCTCTGATGTGTGGTATGTATACTGCTGAAGGTTCTGTTGATGCCCCAAGACAGTCGACATTCCCCTCGAATGTCTTCCTTGCCAGCTCCATCGTCATCTGCATGTGCCCGTCCTGGTCTGGCCCTGCCACCATCACTGAATGGTCGTTCCCGAAGTCTTTGTGCTGCGGCAGCAGTATGTCAGCCACTTGTGTCAGTCCTGCGAACAGGAATGGGAACCCTTTGACTAGCTTGTCCATCCCGTAGATGTCTGCTGCCAGGTCGAATGTCATCTGTCTTGCTACCCTGTATGCGAGTGCTGACACCCTTGTCTCTTCTGACTGGAGGTATACATGCGCAGCGTCGAGGTTGACTCCTCCGGCTCCCCAGTCCAGCAGGTTGTCTGCTGCGTTGATCATATATTGTTCTTTGTTGATCTTTGTGTCCATGTCGCATTCGACATCTGCTACTGGCATCGACACCTGTGCCCCGTTCTTCTGGAAGTATGCCACTGCCGTCGATGTCAGCAGGTGTCCGAAATGGCCGGGTCCGCTCGGTTTGAATCCTGAAACTACGGCGTATCTCTTTCCGTTCTCTATCATATCTTCGAGGATCTCTGCATTTCTCTGCCTCAATGCCCTGTTCTCTGCTGCCGGAAGGGTCTCTCCCTGGCTGTTCAGCAGGTCATACAGTTTTCCGGACACTGGTTCTCCCTGTCCTGTCAGGTATGTCGACTCGTATCCTGCTGGTCCTCCCTGCTCATTCTCCTGGTAGAATATTGTGTGTCTCTTTGTCTGTATCCTGTTGACCACTTTTGACAGTTGGTCTGCTTCCAGGCGGCCCTGCCCTTCGCTCTCATCCGGCGCCTCTGAATATGCTTCTGGGTTGAGTGTTTTTTTGCCCACCATGCTCTTCTCCTCCTCGCTTTCTTGTCATTCTCTGTCCTTTTCTATCATCATCTCAGGTGTAGTCCATCAGCATGAACCTCTTCACCTGCTCCATCTTCGCCCCTGCCTTCTCCCTGGCTTTCTGGGCCCCGTCTTTCAGCACGTCCAGCACCTCGTCGTCGCTGATCCTTTCTTTCGCTGCCCTGTAGTCTGCGTAGGAATCAGCGATCAGTGCCGGCAGCTCCATCTTGCAGTCGTAGCATCTTATCGATGCCTCCCTGCATGACTTGTTGATCTCGACATCCCTCTCCCTGTTGAACACCCGGTGCAGGTCATAGACTGGACATTCATACGGGTCTCCTCTGTCCTCCAGTCGTTTCCTGTTGGTCAGGTATGCTTTCACCCTCTTCTTCACATCCTCTGGTCCCATCTCTGGGTTGATGTCATTGCCGTAGCTCTTGCTCATCTTCCTGCCGTCGGTCCCTCTTAGAAGTACTACGTCTGCGTCGAGGAGCGCTTCCGGCTCGACGAACACCTCGCCGTATAGGCTGTTGAATCTGCGTGCTAACTCTCTTGTCAGTTCGATGTGCGGCAGCTGGTCCTCTCCGACAGGCACGTGTGTGGCGTTGTACATGAGTATGTCTGCTGCCTGCAGGATCGGGTATGTGAGGAAGCCGACGCTGACCTCTGCGTTCGCTATCCTGTCAAGCCGTGACTCGACTGTCTCGCCTTGCCTCAGCTTCTTGTCGAGTGCCAGATGCTCTAGATATCCTTTGAATGTCGGGAGTCTCCTGACTGTCCCTATGTTGATCATCCTCTCGAGCGCGAGGCTGAGTTCTGCGTGTTCCGGCACCTGGCTCTGCACGAAGACTGTCGACCTGATCGGGTCCACGCCCATCGCCAGCCAGTCTTTCACCATCCCTATACTATTGTGTCTGAGCTTTCTTGTGTTTGTGTCTGTGGTTATCGCGTGCCAGTCTGCCACGAAGTAGTTGCATTCATACTCCTGCTGCAGCTTCACCCAGTTCCTCAGCACGACCTCGAAATGACCTACGTGGAGGTCTCCTGTAGGTCTCATGCCGCTGAGTATCGTCCCCTTTAGCTGGTTGGTCCTGTTATCCTGATCTTCCATCGTGTATCTCCCTCCTGCTTGTTTGTGCGTCCTTCCTGTGCAGGAGAAGAGGGGTATGTCTACTCTGATCTCCTCTATACTGACCCCTCCTCCTGCGAGCATCATTCAGGTACCCTGGTCAGGCGCCCTGGTCATCAAGGCAGTTCGGCGTCCTGGATCGTCTCGTTCAGCCTGTCCAGTTTCCTGATCATGTAATCTATGAAGCACCTGTGGTGCGTCCATAGGTCCTTGTCGATTTCGACGAACGCCTCGACCGGCCTCTTCACTGCCTTTCCGCATATCGAGCATATGTTCGTCGTGTTGTCAGTTTTTTCGTTGTCGCCCATCACCGCACCTTTTTGTAATTACTAATAGGTCCGGTGTAAATATAT
>DUGW01000005.1 GCA_013331125.1 Candidatus Woesearchaeota archaeon
GGATCCTTTTTGAAGAGATGTTCCGGGCAAAAGAGCTTCTTTTCTTCGGCGGTACTGGTAGGAGCTATGATGTCCTTAAGTGGGAGGTGTCCCACATGGTGAAAAAAGTCAGATCCTTAAGATGGCCGATAAGAGGACTAACTCATCATGATTATGCTGACCATGAAATGACAAAGATACCTTCGGCTGATGTCCGTTTCCTTGAAGACGTGAAGAGCGACGCCACAACGACGATCTTCGGCGACTCCATAGGCATCCATGTCCTCCTGGAGAAGCCTGTTGTCATAATCATAAAGAACCCCATAATCAACCAAGGCTACCGAAACTACTTCGAATTCATGTGGAAGCATGCCAAAAAGAGAAAAGACTTAAAAACCAAATAGTCTAGATATATAGAAAAAGAGGTGTAACCATTCCAGATAAGACACTTGAGGCTGTTGTGAAGGATCGTCTTGAGAAGCATAAGGCTCTTCAGCAGGCGAGGTCTGCGGCTGCTGGTCAGGCCCCTGAGTCTATCGAGATGGTGAACTTCAAGGAGCAGCTTATCGGTTACATCCGTGATGAGCTTGATCAGGGTTTCTCTCTTAAGCAGATACATGCTGCTCTTGTGGAGCAGGGTTATGATCCTCAGGAGATCGGTTTTGTCATCACCTATGTCAAGACCCGTTTCCATCTCTCTGAGAAAGAGGAGTCTGGTGATCGCAAGAAGCGTACTGATGAGCATCATCTGCATGTCCGTTTCATGGCCCCTGTCGTGGGCATTGTCCTTCTCTGTTTCGCTCTCATGGCCATCTTCTACACTGTTGATGGTGCCGAGCAGCTGCATGAGAGAGAGATAACTGAGCTTCTTCCTTATTACAAGATGGGTCTTGACCCTGAGACCACCAACATTGTCGGTTCAAAGGAGCTTGCCAAGCGTACAGAGTATGTGGATACTCCCAGGGCCCAGGCGATGTTGAGGTCTAAGAAAGGGAATGTCTTCTTTGACAATGTCGTCGTAGCTTCTGACGTGATTGATTCTGTCTATAAGACTGTCAATACCTATACTGTTGAGGCCTCTGGCTCTTCCTCTGCGCCTGTCTATAAGACCCTTGTCGAGATCCGTGCCAAGGCCAAGGCTCCTGCCCAGAACCTTAAGATAATAGAGGTCATCCCGAAATTCATCCTGCCGGATACTGATAATCTCCGTCTCACTTCCGGTCTTGTCCTTGAGAAGGATCCTATCATCCAGTTCGCCTTCTCTGATGTCAGGAAGGACCAGCTTCTTGTGATAAGGTATATCATCGATGATAAGTTGAAGTCTTACGAGACCCTTACCTTTGCTGTTGTCCAGAAGCAGATTGTTGTCCGTGGACCTACTGAGTGCGGCAATGGTCTTTGCGAGGTGGGTGAGTCTTATATGGCCTGCTGTGTCGACTGTGGCTGCCTCCCTGGCTTTGACTGTATGAATAATAAGTGTTCTGCCAGGCCCAAGGATGAGTGTGAGGTCGATGCCCAGTGCAATGATGGTGATTTCTCCACGGAGGACATCTGTTCCGGCACTCCCAAGACCTGTTCACATGAGGCCATAACTGAGTGTGCTCACGGTGATTCTTACTGCCCTCTTGGTTGTGTCTATGATGATGACCTAGACTGTGAGCCTCCTGAGGTCTTCCAGCCAGAGACTGAGGAGGTTGAGACTTATGTCATCGACACCACTTCAGGGGCTCCTCCTCTACAACCGAACATCCGTGGTCGTTACGTTGTCAACAAGTCCTTGCCGCCTTGGGACCCTGCTTTCATGTGTCATGAGGATTGGTGGTGCACTGACGGTGATTCCTGCACAGAGGATCTCTGTAACATGGATACTAACAAGTGTTATTGGGAAGATATCGTAGAATGTATAGACGATGATTTCTGCTGTCCGCCTGGATGCTCAGGCATCAATGATGATGATTGTTGATGGATCTCTGCTGCTGTCTTATCAGAACCTGTCCAGGACTTCTGCTATCCTTTTCGCTGTCATGTCCCATGAGTAATGCTCCTGCATCGTCGCCCTTGCCCTTCTTCCTATCTGCACTCTCATCTCCGGGTCTTTTATCAGCATCTCCAGCAGCAGTATCAGCCTTTCCACGTTCTTCGGCGGGAACAGCATCCCGTTCTCTTTGTGTTTGACGTATTCCGGTATGTAGCCTACTGATGTCACAACCACCGGCACTCCGCAGCTCATGGCTTCCATCGTCGTCAGTGAGGTCGTCTCGGTCAGGGATGGTAGCACATAGATGTCCATTGCCTGGTAGTATGGTACCACATTGCTCTGTGCGCCCACGATCTTTACGTGTTCCATGCTCGCGAATGGTTTCTTCAGCTCTCCTCCGACCAGTAGGAGCAGTATGTTGGGATAGTTCTCTTTCAGTCTTATGAATGCTTCGTATAGTGTGTCGATGTCCTTCTCCCTTCCGAACCTTCCGACGTATCCTATCACCAGTTTGTTGGGGTCTATGCCTATGTTCCTTTTTGCCAATGCCTTGGACTCTGGAGGTATGAACTTCTTTATGTCTGTCCCGAGGTGTATGACCTCTTTTTTCCTGTCAACCCCTACATCTTCCAGCATCGGCGTCATCCCTTCGAATGGTATTATTATCACGTCGCATTTGTTGTACAGGAACCTTACAAGTTTCCTTGTCGTCTCTCTCACGAATGTCTTGAACCGTTTGAGGCTCTGTGAGAACAGGTCCCACTCGACTGAGTGGACGAACGACACGAGTGGCCTGTAATACCTCTTTGCGTAGTACATCGTGAATGCCCCTATCGGTCCTATGCTCTGCGTCCATACCACGTCTGCTCTCTTCACCAGTTTCTTGAGCTGTCCTCTCTTGACCTTTGAGGGGTTTATGTCTGCTACTTTCCATCCTCTTATCGGGAACCTGACTATGTAGACATTGTCGAACTCTGGTTTCTTTCCCGGGTATGCCGGTGCCACCACTGTTATCTCGAACTTCTCAGAAAGTCTTGGGATCATCTCGTACATGAATCTTGCGATGCCGTCCCATCTCGGCAGGAATGAGTCCGTTGCGATCAACAGTCTTTTCATCTATCTTTCCTTCTTTCTCTCTTGCTTATCTTATCTTTGTGAATTCCTCTGCGTATCTTGTCTTGTTGAGCCTTCCCAGCTTGAATGCTCTCCAATACACTCCTGGCAGCAGTTGGAATATGTACATCATCTGTGACTTGAAGCATTTCAGTGCTTTGGTCTTCAGGTGGAATGTCTCGCTTATGTCGACGAACAGTTTAGGGTTCTTGCTCACCCTGACTTCCTGTCCCCATATGTTGAATACGTATACGTCTCCTTTGTAGTGGAGCCTGTCAAGCACGGTCTCTACCGAGTCCCATACTGCCTTGTGGTCTGCATATATTATGTCATCTGGTGAGTGTGTGAATATCCTGTCTGGGTAGTATCTCATTATCACTTTCTGCAGCAGGTCCAGGTTCTCTGGTTTCTGCATCTCGTTCTTGAGGTCAAAGTCTTTCATTCCCAGGAATATCGTGTCTGTTATGCCCAGTATCTGTCCTGCTTTCTTTGACTCTGCCACCCTCATCTCTACTGTGTATCTTTTCTTCAGCCACCAGTGGCTCTTTTCGCCGTATGAGAATATGACTGCTACCACGCTCTTACCTTCTGATGCGTACTTGGATATGGCTCCTCCTGCTCCCAGCACCTCATCATCAGGATGTGCGCATATGATCATGACTGTCTCTTGTTTCCCTTTCTTCTTCTTGACAGTTTTCTTAGGTCTCTTGGCCGGTTCTTTCTTTGACATACAGCATCACAAGGACAAGGTGCTTCCTTTTCATATATCCTGGGTGTACAGTAAACTTTATAAATTAACCCAAAGTTTTTCTCTTTAGCGCGCCGGTGGTCTAATGGCTATGACTACGGCCTTCCAGGCAGGCGATCATGCCTCCAAAGAAAGCCGTGTATCCGGGTTCAAATCCCGGCCGGCGCATACATTCTTTTAGTTTTACATTATTTTCAGGAATGAGAATTCTGGAAACAGGTCAGTGTAATTTTGTGCTTGGGCTGCCAGAGCATCTATCTTCTTTCATTTTGCAGTCAAAAACCAAAAGGCTTAAATATTTGTTAGTCTACAAAATATACTATGGATACAAAGAATACTATATCTACAAAGTCTACAACAATCAGGATAAGCCAGAAGACCAAGGAAAGGCTCTCTGAATTGGCTTTCGTAAGGAAGCATACCTACGATGACATACTGACGACCCTTATTGAATTCTATGAAGCGAGGTCAGATAGTGAGGGTTGATTTGGATAAGAAAACCGGGTTAGTGTTTCTGTTGTTCTTTCTGTTATTGGCAGGTTTGGTATCTGCTGTTCCGCTTTTCTACTTTGTGCAGCAGATTCCTGCTGACTTGTCTAATACCAACCTCTTCTCTTCATTGCTGAACATAACATATAACATCACGGATCCTGTGGGACTCAACGAGTCTACGATCAGGCTGTATTATAAGACGAATACGTCTGATTCCGAATGTTGGATCTACGTAAACGGCAGTTCTACCTGTGGTTATCAGCCGAAGACATATTCCTCGAAATCAGGGACGTTGTATAGTTTCCGCCTTTCTGAAAGTGAGATATATCCTGCAGTCTATAACTTCAATCAGACTGTGATGGTCAATACTGCGCATCAGTCTTTCAGTCTGGTTTCTAACAAATCTTACATGAAGGTGAGGTTCTTCAACATTACAAACAGCAAGCCATACTTCATGTTTGAGGTCTTTGCCAATGCTTCAGCTTCTTCAGGTCCTTTGAGGGTATACTACTGCAATTCGTCTTATGCTTTTGGGGATCCTGTGACCAGCGCAAACTGCATAAATTTCTACAATCTTGATGCGACTGTTGCTTTTAATCATTCGCACTCTTCATACTCGAGGCATCAGTTGATTCCTCTCGCGATAAATACCACGACAAAGATGGTTGGTGATAAGGTGTACATGAGTCCGGTTTCGTATTTCCTTTTGAGGGGGAGGGATGGTAGTGACTGGAAGGTGTACTACATACCGCAGGTCGCAAGGAAAGATACTGTGCAGAATATCTCGGTAGGTACGGGTTCTGTTCTCAGGCCTAATGCTCTGGGCTCAGCCTCCAATCTTGGACGTTTCTGCTTTCCTTCGTGTTCTGCTAATTGGCAGGCTGTGGATGACATAAATTCTGACGGTGACATAACCTATGTTAGAGGTCCGTCGGATAGTTTTGCGTATGATCTGTACAATGTTCCTGACATTACCCAAAGTTCATCTGTCATTACGAAGGTCACCGTCTATATTTTTGCGCGGGCATCTGCTCAATGTGCCGGATTATGCCAGGCACGGACAAAATTGAGAACGAACAGTGTTATTTATGATGGTCCGACGATATCCTTGACAGGGACGACCTATGCGACGTACGCAACTGAATACTCTAAGAACCCCCAGACGGGATTGCCTTGGACCGTAAGTGAGGTAAATAACATGCAGATAGGGGTTGGTCTGAAGAGCAGATTGGATCAAATCGATTATCGGGCTTTGGCCACGCAGGTCTATGCGGTGGTTGATAAGGCAGTCTATAATAATTTCACCGGAACTGTCGACGCCCACTTGCACCAGTATGATGGCAGCACGTTTTATTACTACACTTGTGCAAAAGATAATTCAGGGACGCAGAATTGTTCGCCTGTCAGGTCTGATCCACTTCAGCTGGGTGGTCTGCCACCTATAGCTCCGCAGGTGTATGCTCCGGTGACAGGCTATTATTCAGGATACTTGCCGATTAATTTCACGAAATCGGCATCTCCTAACGCCTATACTATAACAAATTATAATATCTCGCTGGTAGATAATACTCTGGCGTTTGTCCAGACCATACGGCAATACAATGGCGCGAACCTATCTTACCTGTGGGACAGTTCGTCAGCGGCTGACGGGCTTTATAGGGCAGAGGTCGAGGCGTGCGACAGCCAGGGCCAGTGCTCAAGCGGAAGGTCTCCTTTGTTTACCATAGACAATACTGATCCTGGCGTGGATTTTGCTTCACCTACAGAGACTTCAGGAAGCACGGTCAATAGGGATTACATCTACGTTAATGTGACTGCGACTGACACCAATTTTGACCGGATAAGGATCCTTCTATATAATACGACGGGTTTGATTAGGGTGGCTTCCTTGTTCTCATCGCCTTCTTTCTGGAATTTCACCAACGTTACGAACGGCGTGTATTACTTCAACGCAACAGCTATTGACAAGGCGAACAATTCAAACTCGACAGTGACGAGGAACGTTACTGTGAACGTGCCTGATACTGCGCCTCCTGCTTCTGTCACTAATCTAAAGAGTGATTTTGTCAACACTACTGCTGTTGATTGGTCTTGGGTTCTTCCTGTTGATGCTGATTTCAATAGCACAATAGTTTATCTTAATGGGACTAATGTAGTTAACACCACTAATGCGTATTACAATGCCACGGGTCTTGCTTGTGGAACTGTATATAATCTTACTCTTCATACTAAGGATCATGCTGGTAATGTCAACTTGACTGATGTTACTAATTTGACAAGCACAACGGCATGCCCAGACACGACGCCTCCTGCTTCTGTCACTAATC
>DUGW01000117.1 GCA_013331125.1 Candidatus Woesearchaeota archaeon
CACGCGTATAGTTTTGCGTCTCCCGCGCTCCACCAGTTTATCTGCCATATCAGGAATCCTATGAGCAGCGCGACCAGCGCCCTTACTGTCTGCCATCCGAGGTCTGCCCAAGAGGCGATCCCGAAGAGCGCCAGAAATGCATAAGTCAGCACCCCTAAAACTCCCGCTCCCACTATGTATCTGTTCCTTATCATTCCCTCTTTGTGGTCTTCATAGCTGGTTATGCTTCCCAGTGCTATTATTGTTGGCAGAAAATACCCTATCATGCCCTTCTTCCTGTCGAATTTTGTTATTAAACTTATCCCCTAGACCCCGAAACATTTATAAATGAACCTTCTCTGGATTGCTCTGTTATGCTGCTTTGTCCGGCCCGCACTGTGGTGGTTTGGTTGGGCGGCGCATTTCAGTCATTCCGTTGGTGAACAGTACATGAAAAAAGTGGCTTCAATAGTTGTGATTTTCTTAGTCCTATTGCTATCTGCCTCTACGGTCTTTGCTGCTTTGCTCAGCTATGGTGACCCCGATCGAGAGATCACTGGTCTTTGGCCAGGTGATGAGGATATCACCCAGGGTCTTGATGGAAATGATGTTCCTTTAGGTCCTGTTACTTCTGGTGAAGTCTATGGTTACTGGGTCGCTGCTGTTGTTGAGAAGGACTCTACTGGCATCACCCCTTACTATTTTCCTGCAGATCTTGGCAAGCCCAAGAAGGTTAATCCTGAAGATGGTTCTTCGACAGTGCTTAAAGGGGGTCGTTTTCCCGGTGCCGGCGGCGATGATCGTAAAAGCACCAGCACTCTTAGCGATCCCACTGTCGGCATTGCCGGTCCGATTTACTATGACAACATGTATGAGAAATTCCAGCTCGTCGAGAAGGTCGATGGTAAGGATGTGTATCGGGGAGAGATTGTCGGTCTTAAGTATGTCCTTGACCTTTCTCTTTTTGAGGATGCCGTCTATATTGGAGGAGACCCGAATTCCATTGAGTATGAGAATTTTCCTTCCCATGGCGGCAACCCCGACAAGCAGGCTTATGAAGGCGGTATGCCGAGCAACTGGAAGGCCCTCGGAGCGACAGATTGTCAGCAATGCGCGACAGGTGACCGGCTTTATTCCTGCACCGATGGTCAGCAGTATTCCTGCATCTATGTTCCTATCCTTAAGCGTCGTGACTGTTCTATGATGTCTGATTATTCCCAGCCTTTCTGCGAAGGCATTTCCCGTACAGGCCCGAATGCTGATCGCTTCACCGACCCAAACACAGAGCAGGCTGTTGTTGAGTTGACCGGTGTGCCTGGTTATGGTGGCTGTTCTCATCCTGACTATTATGACGACGCCGCTGAACGCACGGGCAAGGATTGGTATCGTGGTGATCTATCTGCTCTTTCTAACAGTTTCAAGCCAGCCTTTGGCGCAGGTGATGAGGGGATCGGTCTCTGCTGCGGCAATGATCCCGAAGATATCGGTGCTCTCGCCGCCATCAATGGTGATTTTCCTTCTGGTGCTGAGGTTCCTGATCAGACCCCCGGCAATAAGCAGAATAATATGATGTGTATGCCTGTCGCTTCTTATCGCGGTATCCTCCCTACAGGAGACCTTGACCGCGACCATTCTCTTGGCGTCAATTATGTCTGGAATTCTGCTGTTATTGACCGTTTCAACATCCGTAAGATCAATCGTTCCGGTCTTGCATTCGATGCTGTCGCTAATTATGACAACTGGTTTGTCTGTGATTCCTTTGCTAATATCTCTGGTGAGGAGATGCGTCTTGGGGATTTCTATGAGCCTTACGCTCCTGTTCCCTCAACCCAGACTCCCGACCCCCTTCTTTCCGAGTTTGATATCCTTCCCTCTGTCCCCTACGAGTTCGGTTACGGCGTGACAGGAGGTATCGGCGGTGCTGGTGCTGATGGTGGCACCCTTTTCGGTCTTGGCACCACCCCTGGTGCCCAGTCTGTGAACTCTGAGACTGATGTTGTTGACCAGGATTCTTTTGATGATGATCTTTCCACTCATGGTCCTGCCTTTGCCACTCCCTGCGATCAGGATGGTGATGGCTATGATGGTGCTTACACTACAGATATCCTTCACAAGGACCTTGCTCAGGGAGCTGTGAATTTTGAGTTCTTTAACGCAGGCGATTATGAAAAGTTTAATCCTGAGTGTCCGGACCCTCAGCCTCCTTTTGATTGTGATGAGATGGATGCCTCTGTGAATCCTGGTGCTGATGAGTATTGTGGTGCTGATGATCCTGGGAAAGATTACAATTGTAACGGCGTCCCGAATTCAGAGGATTTCTGCATCCCCTCTGACGCTGAGGATCCCTGTTCTCCTGGCGGCGATGCCAGCCAGTGCAATATAACTGCCCAGGAATATGCTCCTCGTTTCATCTGCTACGGCCAGAACCTCGATAAGGATACTATCAAGGGCAGTTTCGCCGAATGTTGTGGTTTCTCTTTGAGTTTCTGCAAGAATCCTTATCCTGATGGCAGGAGAGAGGGCGGCGCTATCAAGACCCTTCGCGAGTTCCAGGTCTATGACAACAAGCCTTGTGGCAGTAACGAGTCTAATTGTGTCCTTAAGTATGGCATCTCGAGGGTGACTGTTCCAGAGCATGCCAAGAATCATATCCCTTACTCTATCGCTTTCATGAGCGACCTTAATGATATGCCTGTCCGTGACTGGCATTCTTACGAGTATGTGGATTTCTATGTCTATTTCGCCGCCAATTTTATCCAGCGTATCAAGTTCGGTAAGTACCTTCCTCCTAATTCCCCTTATCTTCATGAGTCTTATGCTTATTACTTTGATGAGCCCATCGTGAATTACGTAGTGAATGAGCCCCAGCTTGGTAAGTGGCTCCATGTCCGTATCCCTATCAGCGAGTTCAAGGCTCCTCCTTATGATGTAGACATAATTGTCTTGTATGCTGACTCTGCTGACATCAAGTCAGCAGGCACCGAGGTGCGCAGCCCGAACCTGGGCGCTCAAATCTTTTCGAACGTGATTGGCCTTGACAAGATCCATCTTGTCAGCAAGGAGGGCAATGAGATTGTCAACCGCTGGTGCACTGGCACCTTCCCTATCTCTACTTGGATATCTGATCTTGATGAGGGTGGTGAGGTTGCGCCTGAGAGTCTCGGGTCTGATGAGGCCATCTTCCAGGCCAAGATCGATCAGCCTGGCCGTGCTGCCTGTGCCGCTGTCCCTTCTTATGGTTGGACAGGCCATTATTGTTGTGGTGATGATACTGGTGATGACACTGAGTTTGACCCAGACAATCCGCAGGACAGGACAATCGGCGATGATACTGAGAAGGAGTTCTTCAATGATACTGATGCTGGTTGTTGGGGTGGTAACAAGATCGCTGATGGCCAGCGCGTCATGATGGTGGAGTATGAACTTACGCACACTGGCTCTCTTGGTGAGGATTATGATAAGAAGCTCTTCAGCAAGTCCTGTCGTTCTGTCAATAATTGCACCTTCAACATCCCCCAGGTCCCCGGCCTTGTGATTGAGAACCCGCATCCGGAAGATTACAATCTTATCATCGCCTCTGGCACTGGCCAGACCAGGACCAAGGTCGGCGCGGGCACTGTCCTCAACAACAAGACTGCTCCCCAGGCTATCCTCAAGGCTGAGAGTGTCCCTCTTCAGATCCAGTACTACGATGGTTCATTCCATACCTGTAATCCATCACCCTATCTTGATACTCTTGACAACACGAACACAAAGACCATTCCCAATGATCTTTTGTCTGATGAGGAGCCTTATGGTTCTTGCCAGGTCTTAGGCAGTTATTTCTGCGATCATGTGAACGGCTCTAATGCCGGTTGGAGCGCCAACTCTCTCCAGAAGTATCCACTTTCCACCAATATAACTATCGCTGAGGGCGAGACGATAGAATTGGCTCTGACTGTTCCTGGCCAGGAACCTATACCAACAAGCCGCGTGGAACCCACTTACCGCACCTATTCGAAACATACTTATAACCTTATAAGAAACGGAGGCTTCGAGAGGAGATGAGGGATCTGATGATTGGCGGATCGCGCACATTGCTTGTATTAGTCTGCGTTTCAGTGTTATTGTCATCTTCAGTATTTGCTCAGCTTAATAGTTGCCTGGAGGCCCCAATTCTCAACGCCTTCGGTTGTGCTCAGATAAATGGCGAGATGCAACGATACCTTTTAGAGCGCGATGGGTTCTTTGAGTATGGGACTGAGATGACAGAAGACCTGCTATGTTTTTCAGATTATTATCCTGCAGGCTCTTGCACAGACAATGAAGGCGAAACCGGCATATGTGCTGACGGTGTTTTTTACGAGGAATTCGGCTCTTCATGCGAGCCTCTGAATAAAAAACAGGACAACTACTATTGTTGTGAAGCAAGTTCAACCCGCTCTTATGACACCACGCCGGAAAATTTCGCATTTGACTTTGCCTTTTTATCTAACACCGACGCAATCGAGGGGACTTTTGTATCTAATCAGACCACGGTTCTTGTCCCAAAGACGAAAGTTGAATGTTACCCTTTGGGCACTCCGCATGATAAGTTTTTTTTGCATCCCTCGGGTCGTTGTATTAAGAATGTGCAGCCTTGTTTAGAGGATTATGATTGTTTAGGTGGGTTTGAGGGGTATTGCTTCAAAGAGAGGAACGTCTGTGATTTGAAAGCTTGCGAGAATAATTTTGATTGCTCAACTCTTGCCAGCACAGGGCTGTGTGTGGCCAGGCCTGATGATCTGCTGTCTGGCGAATTGAGGAATATCATGGTTACTACAGGGACCCCGGATGAACATCAGACTCTTATGCAGCAGAGCAGTGTTCTTAAGAACACTTTTGATGCTTTGGACTCGTTTCCTGACGATGCCAACCCTGGCTGGAGGGCAGACCCTCTTTGCATAAAGCGTGATGATGTTGATGATGATGGTATAGAATCGCTTCCAGGTTATGAAGAGTATCAGCCAGAAATTCCTCAAGAATTTATGGAAGATTTGGACTGCGAGGCCGATTCCGACCTATGTGCCATCACAACTACCGACCCTGCCTGTGTGAATCTTGACGGTCCGGACAACGACAATGATGGTATGCCTGATGGCGATGATTGGACAGACTGCCGCGACTTCTGCATAGATAAGGATGATGATAAGACCTGCGAATTGGGCTCATCTAAGCGCATTGTCCTCCGTGATTTCGTTTACTCTCTTCAGGACCAATATGAGGATCTTGAGGTCGACGAGCTTCTTGAGGCTGCCGGCTGGGTGCAGGAGCGCGAGATCTATGATCCCGAATACCTCGAGGTCACTGAAGGCCTGATCACCACTGCCATGGCAGACAGTTCTGTAGAAGGTCTTTCAGAGACAGAGCTCATTATCTTCGGACCCTTCGACTGTGATGATACTGACGAGGCGGTCTCGCCCGTAAGTTTTGATCAGACCACCAGCCTTTACATCTTTGCTGATGAATCTCTTCCAGATGCCCAAGGCAACCCTACAGGCACCTGCGACCTCATAGACAATGACTGTGATGCAGTTGTGGATGAATGCTATTTCAATGTCCCCCGCTGTGCAGATCGTGTCAGTAATGATGATGGAGACGGTCTTGATGACATAAATGACCCCGGCTGCTGGGACACTGGTCGCTATGACCCTATGGACAACTCAGAGATTGATACCCTGTCCGAATGCTCTAACTTCGTTGATGATGATGGTCAGGATGGCACAGATTTTGATGAAGAATTAGAGATTGAGAACCCCGAAGATAGGCACGCTTTTAGTGTGACCATGACGGGTGAAAAAGAGGTCCCTATATTGGGTTCAATACGCATCGACACGGCAGCAAGCATTGATGATCTAACTATTGAACTGGTTGAGAATAAGAATATCTTTACGACATTGACAGTGGCTGGATTCTCCTACCCCGTGACTGTGGATCTTGCTGATAAATTAAACACTCTTTACGCAGAAGACGGAAGCATTAATACTGGAAGTTACGCATATACTGAATCAGTAAAAGACGAGGTGTCTACGATTTTTGGTGATATTCCTGTCACTATAACTTATGATCTCAAGTTCAATGTCAACCAGATCGGAGACCCCGACTGTGTCTCCGAGAATGATTGGTCAGAGTCGATGCCCGGGGAGCAGAACTATTCGCAGGCTGGTTATGATTACCTATTTGATGAAGAGGAACCAATCATCGAAACCGGCGGCTCATACATAGCAGACCCAGATTACGAATGCATCTATCATGGCACTCCTAAAGGCTGTCAGAAGGTTGATGCGGATGATGATGGTTTCAGATCCACAAACTTTTTTTGCTCTAACTGTTGGGACTGCAAAGACAATGCTGCCGGAGTCAATCCTGGCATGACTGACAACACCACTGGTGGCGGTAATGGTGGTGATGAGAACTGCAACGGTCTGAAAGGTGAGATGGCTGACTCCGACAATGACGGCATCATGGATGGTGACCCTTCATCAGGTCACGTCTGGGATGTCTGTCCTGATGACTCTATCGAGCACTTTGCCCTTTTCAATGCTCTTGGCTGCTGGTATGCGCCTTATCATGAGAACGCTTACGAACCCGATTATACAAGCCTCCCTGGTTGGGATTATGGTATAGAGACCCCATGAATAAGAACATGATTTCAATAATCGTACTGGTCTGCTTAGTCATATCTCTCTCCACGATCGCCTTTGCTACTGCCAATTCTTATATCGTCGGTGACACAACGACTCCTCAGGGATCTTTTGCCCTCCGTGTAGAGGCCAACAACAACGAATATGTTGAGTATCCTGTCGAACTCGAACCAGGCAGGAATTACACCCTTTCTTTCCTTTACAAGACAGATGCCGGCAGCATGACCTTCCGCCTTATGTCTGACGATGAAGATTACGAATCAAGGTCTTTCACCAAGCGTAACTGGAATTATGAGTCTTATACCTTCACTCCTGAAGGCAATCCGGGTGATGACCCTATCCCTTACCAGCTGCGTTTTGTCGGTCATGATGGTGCTCCCGCAGTCTTCTGGCTTGATGGCCTTACTCTTGAGAAGGCTCCTGAGCCTACGACCCATTATGATGGTTATACCTTTTCAGGTTTCAATGATTTCAAGTACGAAGTCGGTTGCTGTCCTTATGATTTCTGTTACACTGGCGGTCTTGTCAAGGGTCACCCTGAATGTGTACAGGATGATTTCTATGAGAAGAATGTCTCTATGCCTCCTGTTGGTTACGAACTTCCTGATTTCGGCAATGCAGACGACCCATCTGTCCTTATCCGCGACGGCAAGAATGGTTATCGCTGTATCAATGGCTCATGGACCTTCTCCCGTGTGAAGTATACTCCTATCTTTGATCGTGCTGGTTTCTGTCCTAAGGAATCTCAGTGTTTCAGGTACGATGCGCAGTCTGTGGACCCTGCTAAGGCCTGTGTCGAGAACGAGACTTTCATAATGTATGATGTCTCTTCCGATCCTTTGAAGCCTGACAGGCAGAGTTTCTATTGTTATAATGGCAACTGGACTACCAGGACCAAGGAGATCGCTCTCCAGCTATTGCATATGACTACTCCTGATGACACTTATACCCTTTTCTGTGATCGTTTTGACCGTTCTTTGAATTGGGACCAGACCATGTCTTTCTGGCGTGATTTTGTTGGTGATAACGTAGCTACCGTCTTGATGAGTGGCACTGTCAATGAGTTCTGTGTCCTCAACCTTAACGGCCAGATCATCGCAGGTGCCTCTTTGAACATCCCTGCTAACGAGACCAAGACATTTGCTGCTGGTGATTGTGTCCCTGGCGGTTTTGCCTGTATGGAGCCTGGTGCTTGTAACCATCTTGGTTGTCTACAGAACCCTCCGCAGGGCATCATGCCTCTTGAGAAGTCTTTTGTCGAGTTGTTGAAGGGCAAGGATGACAAGGATTATTGTGATTCTGTTATTAGGACTCCTGCCTATCGTGACGGTCTTTATCATAAGTGTGATAATGGCGATGTCTATTATAATCCTCGGCTCCAGACCGTGATCTTCACCAAGCCTTTCCCTTCTGAGAATGTTGTCCAGGTTGTCCCTTTCGCCCAACCGAAATCTTTCATCGGACAGTTCATCGACACCATAAAGGAGCTTCTTCAGTCTCTCCTTGGTATCGCCGGCGTCCCTAGGCCTGTGAATCAGTTGGTGACTGCTGAGGAGTTTGACTTTGTCCGTAATGCCGGTTCTATGAACCGTTTGTACATCTCTCATATGCCTCCTGGAGAAGGCAGCGACCTTCCGAGGGACATCAGGGGCATCATCGAGACCCGTGCGCATAAGCGTCTTGACAACTCAGGCATTGATATCAAGTCTTTCATAACTATTGATTATTTCAATTACAAGGTCCCTGTTTGTAAATATTTCTTCAAGCAGAATCTTCCCCATCTGCAGTCTCAGATATCTGGTAAGGGTGCTTCTGGTATCCGTTGCACTCCTGTCATCCTTGACGATTCGACCTGGAAGTATTCTGTCTATGTCCAGGAGCCTAAGTTCGGCGAGGCTCCCGAGCCTAGCCTGCGCGAGTGGACTGTCGCTGCCAATAATTTCTGGAACGATATGACTGCCAAGATCCGCACCAAGGACGAGGTCGAGTTCACAGACACCTTCGCGCCAGACACTCCGACTTTTGATACTGCTCCGAGGGATAACCCTGTCGTTGATGTTCCTGTTGATTTCCTCTTGACTGCTGCTCCTCAGGAGGATGAGTACTTCATCGCCATCACCTGGGATTTCGGTGATGATATGTTGGCATCTTCAATCTATAACATAACCACTAAGCATATCTATCGCGATGCCAAGACCTTTTCTCCTGTCGTCCGTGTCATGAATCAGTATTATGAGATTGCTGAGTCTGACCCTGTTGATCTTGATATAAACGTCGGTGCTGCGGTGACTATCCAGGAATTCCAGCAGACAGCGAATGGTGAGGTCCTGATCAACATCTCTTTCACCGAGGCCCAGCCTCCTGTGAATTTCCAGATTGATTGGGGCGATACTCTCAGCGAAAATCAACCGACTGTCTTCACTAATTTCAACACCACTGAGACCCCCTGGACCCTCGTCAGTCATAGTTATACCTTCGGCAACGTTCCTGCCCTTGACCCTGACATAACAGTCACTGGCGTCGCTGGTGCATTCCCTCACTCTGCTCCGTTTGATAATCATAAGCGTATAATTGTCTGGCAGAATCTTGCTAGCCAGGCCTTTGATATCCAGGTCATCCCTTACGCCCAGGAGGAGGATGGTCAGGCTATCATCAATATCTCTTTCGCTAATGTTACGCATCCGCCTCTTGTGTTGTCTATTGATTGGCGTGATTATTATGATCCTGCTTATGCGCCTGAACAGGTTCCATCATTCACTCCGCCTATCAATCAGCCTTATTCTTTCATAAGGAAGCATAATTACTCATTCGCTGACCAGTTGGCTGTCTCGCCGGACATAACAGTCACAGGCCGTGACAACCGCCAGATGCCTTTCTACGGCCACGCCCCAGTACTTATCCAGAAGAACCTGACGACATGATTCTTCCGCCAACTTTAAATACTCTTTAATCCCATTCTTTTCCATGACGACGCTTATAGTCACTGGCACTCCTGGCACTGGTAAGACCACTGTAGCTAAGAAGCTGGCCCGACTCCTTGATTACACCTACATAGACGTGAACAACGTCATCTCAAAGCACAATCTGAGCCAGGGCTATGATCGTAGCCGCAGGTGTAAGATCATCGACACCTCTCAGCTCAACAAGGAACTCAGGAAGATCATCAAACAGCACGACAACACAATTATCGATTCACACCTCTCACACTTTCTCCCGCAATCTTCTGTCGATCTCTGCCTTATCACCCGTTGCAATCTTAAGCTTCTCAGCTCTCGTCTCAAGAGGCGTGGCTATCCGAAGTCTAAGATTGACGAGAATTTGGAAGTCGAGTTGATGGAGATCATCCCTAATGAGGTTGCCCAGAAGGGTCACGACTACATCTTTGTAGATACTGATAAAAAGATAGAATATGAAAGATTAATTAAAAAGATTAAGCGGTCAATTTGACCTGATCTGGGTTCACTCCAGTTTGTCTGGTGTCAGGATGTTTATCCTTCCTGGAGGGACGTTCGCTTCTGTGCATATCACGTGTCTGACATTGGCCCTTTCTGCCATCTCGATCACTTCTTTCTGCACTGCTCCGTCCATGACTACTGCGTAGACTCCTGAGCTTAGGCTCTTGAGTGTGCTTACCAGCTCTGATATCGGCACTTTTCCAAGTATGTTGAGTTTCTGGTCCAGTACGCATGCCCCTCTTGTCCCTATCAGGTCTTCGAGGAGTGACTTGAATTTCTTCTTCTCGTCTGGATTCAGCGATGCGCCTCTGTTGACTCTTGGAGGTGCTGCTGCTCTTGGTGGCAGCGGGCTCCTGCTCATAGGAGGTCTCTGCTGCATCTGTGGCGGTCTCTGTGGTGGCCTGCCCCTCTGCTGTTCCGGAGCGCTCATGCTCGGTTTTGGCATCGGTCTTTTGTGGCTGAACTCGAGCTTTGCCTGTTCTGCAGCGATCTTTGACCTTAGGCATTTGTGGATCTCTTTCTGTGTCAGCTCCTCTACTTCTTTTCCGTCTGGTGCTTTTGTCACGAAGTCGATCTCTGCGACCTGGAGCAGCTCCTGTATGTTCAGGTCTCCTCCCCTGTCGCCGTCCACGAATGCTGTTATTGTCTTTCTCCTTGAGAGTTCTATGATTGTCTGAGGCACTGAGGTCCCGTTCATCGATATGACGTTCTTGAACCCGTGTTTCAGCAGTGTCAGCACGTCTGCCCTTCCTTCGACCAATATTATCTCTTCTGAGTCTTCTATTGCTGGTCCTGCCGGAAGTCTGTCTTTTCCGTATTCTGACACTTCCATCATCCTCACGCTGTGGCTGACTTCGTCTGCCAGTTCTTGTGAGTCTGGTAGGACTGATTCTGTGAGGTTTTTGAGAAGCTCTTTCGCCCTTGTGATGACGAACTGCCTCTTGCTTACCCTCACGTCCTCAATCTTTGTGACCTTGATCTTTGCGTTGCATGGGCCTATCCTCTGGATTATCTCCAGTGATGCTGCGATTATCGCAGTCTCTGCCTTGTCCAGGCTTGACGGCAGTATTATGTTTCCTGCTGTCTTTCCGGTCCTTGTCTCTGTGTTGACCTCGATCCTTCCTATCCTGCCTGACCTCTGCAGCTCTCTGAGCTCCAGGTCCTGGCCCAATAGGCCTTCTGTCTGTCCGAATATCGCTCCTATGACGTCTGGTCTGTCGACCACTCCGTCAATCTCGATTGTTGCATGTACTATGTATTTTGCTGATACTTGACTTATCTTTGCCATTTCTCTCACCTTGATTTCGTCTGGTTTTACGATAAGTCAGATACTAGAAAAAGCACGGCATTACACTGCACTCTGAAGCCCTTACGTCTTATATAATAATGACAATCAATGATCCGTGGGCTTGTTTCCCTGCAAGTGAAATGATTTCGTGATTGATTATGAACGTGAAAATTTTTTGTTCAAATCTGCTTTTTCAGTATCTGTTACCGTTGAATTAGCGCCTTTTGCGCTTTTTTAAGCATTAAACACCGATAAAATGATTTTGAAAGGATTTGTTGCCCGAAACACTAACTCCCAGCTTCATTGCTTGATTTTATCGTCAGCTCGGATGAGTACTCTCTGTGTCGGGCTGTATTACGCAAGAGTGTCTTTAAATCCCGACCAGACTTTTGTCCAGTTCTTTAAAGGACCCATTTGCATAATTGGCGTATGTGAATATCACTGTTTGTGGAGTTTTTAAATCCTTCGCTACCTTGTCAGAACTATCTATTCCGCTTTAGCCCATCCTCTATCGTGTTTTTTGGATTGGGGTTTTTAAACCCTGGCGGGGTCGTTTGCACGACCCCGCTGGGGAAAAAGAGGTGATCTTAAACCCAGCAAATGCCGAAGCACTTGCCGGGGAAAAGAGGTGTTTAGACAGCTTAACGCGATTTTTGTGAATTTGTGCTCTTTTGGTGTTTTGGCGTTCTGGGGTCCTTTCTTGGTATTTTCCCCTGAACTTAACTCCTGATAAGTAGTAAGAATGGACTTATATATAAATCTTTCGTTTTATGACTACTGTTCAGTGACTAATTATATCTCTTGATGGATGCCAAACTATATAAACCCCCTCCAGATACGGTGTTTAGGGCCTTTTATCGCCTCCATAGTATTGCTGTGCCCGATACCTAAAAAACCATATCAGCTCCAAAATGTCTAAAATAACCAGAGAAAAATTCAAGACCTACCAGAATGTATTTGACAACTTCACCCTTAGGAAGCTGTTCGAACTCGGTTCTAAAGGCCTTTTCTTGGACATAAAGAGTCCCATTTCTATAGGCAAGGAAGCCAATATCTTCACTGCTGAACGCGAGGACGGTTCTCTCATCATTTTGAAGATCTACCGCCTTGAGACCTGCGACTTCAACAGGATGTATGATTACATAAAGTATGATGTGCGTTACCTGAACCTGAAGTCCAAGAAACGTGAGATCATCTTCAATTGGGCCCAGCGTGAGTTCCGCAATCTCCAGAAGGCTCGCGAGGCTGGTGTCCGTGTCCCCACTCCTATTCACTGCTCTGACCACATCGTCATCATGGAACTGATCGGTGAAAAAGAGCCTGCTTCAAAGCTCAAGGACCATTACCCTGAAGACCCCAAGAAGTATTTCGAGAAGCTCAGGGGTTATATGCGTCAGATGTGGAAGGCCGGCCTTGTCCACGGGGACCTTTCAGAGTTCAATATCCTCAATCACAAGGATTCTCCTGTCTTCATCGACTTTTCCCAAGGGACAATCACCCGTTCAGGTAACGCGATAGACCTCTTGAAGCGCGACTGTAAGAACATGGCGCGTTTCTGGACCAAGCTCGGCCTCAAGGTCAACCAAGACTCGCTCTATGATTATATCACCAAAGAAGGCAAAGGATTTGTCAAAGGAAAATCATGATTATCACTTAAGTGGGTTGCCGCCTAGCGAGCTTCAGAGCTATGGAGCGGCCCATATCGCAGTTGGGCAGTTTACAGCGGCTTACCGTCCCGTGCGAGCGCGGCAACCCAAGAGCATACGCAAGTTGTCTGCTCAACAAATAATTTTATAAACAACCCCCGAGGAACACAGATATCGACGAAGACACAATATTGATATTCGACACTTAGGTAATGCTCATGGAATACTCATACGAACTCAAGATACCCAAGGACCGTATAGCTGTGCTTATCGGCAAATCTGGAGATATAAAGAAGGAGATTGAGCAGCAGACGAATTCGCACATATTCATCGACTCGAAGGAAGGCGATGTCCGCATCAGCGGAGAGGATTCTCTGGGTCTTTTCTCTGCCAGGGAGATAATCAAGGCCATAGGCCGCGGTTTCAGCCCCGAGATCGCAATGCTTATCCTGAAGTCTGATTACATGTTTGAGATGGTCCAGATAAGCGATTTTGCAGGCAAGTCAAAGACCTCTTCCCTTCGCCTGAAGGGCCGAGTCATCGGGACTGAGGGCAAGACCCGCAAGTTCATCGAGGAAGTGACCGAGACCTATATCTCTGTATATGGCAAGACCATTGCTATCATCGGTGAGGCAGAGATGGTCATGCTTGCCCGTCGTGCTGTCGAGAGCCTTCTTCAGGGCTCTCCTCATTCATCTGTCTATCAGTGGCTTGAGAAGAAGAAGCGGGAGATTGAGCGTAAGCGTATGATGCCTTCTTCATTCGAGCTGAAGGATGGTTTTTGATGGTGTTGGGTCGTTTGATTATGTGCTGTGCAACAACAAAAGACGTGAAAAGGTGATTTGATGGAAGAGCAGAAACTTACTAAGGCGCACGAGATGGCTGCTAAGCAGAAGGAGATTTCCATTGCTGAGTTCTTCTCTAAGAACCGCCACCTTTTGGGTTTCGACAACCCAAGGAAGGCGCTTCTCACGACGATAAAAGAGGCTGTTGATAACTCGCTTGATGCCTGTGAAGAGGCCAGGATCCTCCCTGAGATATCTGTTGAGGTCATCCAGATGGCCGAGGACCGTTTCCGCGTCATCGTCGAGGACAATGGTCCTGGTATCGTGAAGAACCAGATCTCGAAGATCTTCGCCAAGCTTCTTTATGGTTCTAAGTTCCATCGTCTTAAGATGTCCCGCGGTCAGCAGGGTATCGGTATCTCTGCGAGCGTGATGTATGGTCAGATGACCACTGGCAAGCCTGCCCGTATCACCTCGAGGATCAGTCCTAAGCATCCTGCCAATTACATGGAGTTGCGTATCGATACTCAGTCTAACAGGCCTGAGGTCGTCAAGGAGTCTGAGGTTGAGTGGCGCAAGGATCACGGCACCCGTGTCGAGATCGATCTTGAGGCCACATATCAGAAGGGTTCCCAGTCCATCGATGCTTATCTTAAGCAGACTGCGATTGTCAATCCTCACTGCACCATCATATACACCAACCCCAAGGCGGAACAGATAATTTTCCCCAGGGCTTCTGACATTCTCCCTCCTGAGCCTAAGGAGATCAAGCCCCATCCTTATGGTGTTGAGCTTGGTTTCTTGATAAATATGCTCTCGACGACAGAGGCTCGCACTGTGCAGTCTTTCTTGACCACTGAGTTCTCCCGTGTCGGTGCCGGCACTGCCAAGGAGATCTGTCAGCATGCGGGTATCCTTCCGAATGCCAAGCCCAATGATCTTTCCCGTGATCAGGCTGAGCGCATAATGAAGGCGATAACCAAGGTAAAGATAATGAATCCTCCCACTGATTGTGTGAGTCCTATCGGCGCTTCTGATCTTGAGCGCGGTATGAAGAAGGAGATCAGGGCTGAGTTCTATGCTACTACCACCCGCCCTCCTGCCGTCTATCGTGGCAACCCTTTCATAATCGAGTGCGGTATAGCCTATGGTGGTGACCAGGCCGGTGACAAGGCTGTGAGGTTGATGCGTTATGCTAACCGTGTCCCTCTTCAGTATCAGCAGAGTGCCTGCGCTGTCACCCAGGCCATGATACAGACCAATTTCCGTTCTTATGGCCTTTCCCAGAGCAAGGGCGGGCTTCCTATTGGTCCTTGCAGCATCGTCGTGCATCTCGCCAGCGTCTGGGTCCCTTTCACTTCAGAGTCAAAGGAGGCCATCGCCCATTATCCTGAACTCATGAAGGAGATCCGTCTCGCCGTCCAGGATTGTGGCCGCAAGCTCGCCAGTTATGTTAACAAGAAGAAGCGTCTCAACAGTGAGTTGAAGAAGCGCAGTTATATCGAGAAGTATATCCCTCATATCGGTCTGGCTTTGCGCAACCTTGTCGGTCTTACTCCGGGTCAGGAGGAGGAGGTCCAGGAGAACCTGAAGGTCCTTCTCGAGGAGAAGCGTGGCCGGTTGGAGAGTATCGAGGCTGAGAATGAGGAGTATGATGAGGAGATGGCCAACATAGGCACTGATGCCGAGTCCGAGCTCTATACTGAAGATGACCATGAGGGCAGCGGCGATGACAGTGATGATGGCCAGGATGATTATGATGAGAGGGGTGATTGAGATGACAGAGATAGGCAAGAAGATCAAGGTTCTCGCGACAGAGATTTACAGGACCATCAAGGACAAGAAGAGTCCCACTCTGGAGTCGCCTCTCAGGTCCCTCGCCAACGTGGATTATGACCCTAAGGCCGGCCATTTCGAGCTTCTTGGCAAGATGAAGCAGAGGAATCTCACTGCTTCCACTGTGAAGACCTTTGCCCAGACACTTTTGATGATGAATGAGTCGAAGAATATCGTCGAGACCGATGATATCGCGACCAAGAGAGAGGTCTATTACATATCCAAGAACTGGGGTGATGCCCGTTTCAAGGAGCAGCCTGAGTCTGATGCGATAATGGATGATGTCGAGGCCATGCTTATGGTCAACCGTGAGCAGCTTGGTTTCATCCCTGAAGAGAAGGGCGGTGATATCGCTGGTCAGTTGATAGTTGTTGACAAGGATCCTGACACCGGCAAGAAGATCAAGATAGACTGCACCAAGTTCGGTTCTGGTGCTTACTCTGTTCCTAGCTCTGTCGAGCATCTTGAGTTCGAGACCAATGCCAAGTTCATCCTCGCCATCGAGACTGCGGGTATGTTCCAGCGTCTTGTCAAGCATAATTATTGGAAGAAGGCCAGCTGTATCCTTGTGTCTATGGGGGGCGTCCCTACCAGGGCCTGCCGCAGGTTCATCCGCCGGCTTGCTGATTCGCATAAGCTTCCTGTCTATGTCTTCACAGACGGCGATCCTTACGGATATGGTAACATCTACAGGACTCTTAAGGTGGGTTCAGGTAATGCCGCGCACATAAACCAGTTCTTCTGTGTTCCCCAGGCCAAGTTCATCGGTATCACTCCTCAGGATATCATTGATTACAAGCTTCCTACCCATCCTCTCAAGGATGTGGACAAGAAGAAGATCAAGGACGTCATAAAGAATGATCCTTTCGTCAGGCACCATAAGGAGTGGCAGAAGGCATTGAATCAGATGGCTGCGCTCGGTAAGCGTGCGGAGCAGCAGGCCTTGGCCGCCTGGGGTCTGAATTTCGTCATATCTGACTATCTGCCGAAGAAGCTTAAGGACCAGAAGTCCTGGCTTCCTTGAGCATAAACCTTTTTAAACAGGCCTGTTTACCTTACTTCCACGGCCCCGTAGCCTAGCCTGGATAANNTGCAGCTGGATTGTTGCACGCTGTGTTGAGCACCTTGTGCGATGATGAGAAGACAGCGACCACTTGGGGGTTCAAATAGTTGGCGACAAGGTCGACAACGACCGAAGGCGTCAACCTGAAAGTCCCTCCTCCGCCTCTTAGAAAACGAAATTTCGCCGACGACTCTGGAGTCGGTTAAATTTCATTTTACAAGTCTGAAAATCCCAGACGAGCTTTCGAGTCGGGATTTTCTTTATGTTTTTTTTCATTTTTACAGTAACTATTTTAAACTCCAGCATTATTATTTTCCAAAAAGAGGTGCACTATGCTTGATGACGATCAGCCTTCGATCAGGCCTATGGAGCGTTTGGAGAGGGAGAGGCTTTTCTTCAAGAAGTTCGAGAAGATAGATCTCCATTTCAAGAAGCTTGAGGCTATGATCCACAAGAACGCTCTCCAGATGCAGAAGATACTCTTGCAGGGCGGCAGGATAATGCAGGAGGAGAAGAAGATCGAGAAGGGCCTCAAGTCCATCGAGAAGGAAGAGGACAAGATCATCACTCTTGAACGTAAGCGTCTTGATGAGGAGCTCAAGACTGTCGAGCGCCGTGAGAAGCTTATCGCGAATCAGGTGAAGAAGCTGTCCGATGAGGAGAGCTCGATTCAGGAGCTTATGCTTCAGCGTCGTGACGAGGATGCCTGGTTTGTCCTGGTCATGCATGATTGTCCTCACAAGCATATGGATAAGAACGCTCTTTTGTGTGACAAGACGAAGAAGCATTGCAGCTTTGTCAACTGTCCCAGGAAGAGAGAGGTAAATAAGTATATCAAGTGATCATGTTTTTGTTTCAGTGATAGTTTCCGTAATATAAACCGTTATGGAGGGGGTTTTATGCCTTCTTGTGATATGTGTGGTTCAGAAGCTGAGCTTGTCAAGGCCCTTATCGAGGGGGCTGAGATGACTGTCTGTGAGTCATGTGCTAGGTTCGGCAAGGTACTTGATGCTCCTCAGAGGCCTGTTCTTTCGCCCGGTATTCCTGGCCGTGCTCGGGGTTCTTCTTTCTCTCCTTCCAGGCCTTCACCTATGCCCCGCCGTAAGGAGATCATCCAGGTCATAGTGCCTGATTATGCCCAGAAGATCCGTAAGGCCCGTGAGCGTCTAGGCCTTACCCAGGAGGAGTTTTCCAAGAAGCTCCAGGAGCGCGAGTCTTTGATGCAGAAGATCGAGTCTGGTCAGTTCCAGCCCTCTATCGCGACCGCCCGCAAGTTGGAGAAGATCTTGAAGGTCCGGCTCATCGATCAGGTTGAGGACGGTAATGTCCCTATATCCTCGACAAAGTCTGATTCAGAGGGTATGACTCTCGGTGATTTCATCAAGGACAAGAGAAGTTGACGTGGATGGGTTCTTCTTCATTTCCCAGATATGCTGTTTTCATCCTTCTTGCAGTGTTTTTTCTTTTCCTTTTCTGGCTTGATTTTCAGGAGCCTTATCTCCGTTGGGATGAGAATGCCTATCTCTCGAACGCCCGTTCATACATCAAGGACTCTCCCTACACAGAGGATTTCCGTTTCCCTCTTCTAAGTTTCGTGCTGGGGAACATCTGGAGGCTTACAGGCGAGTCTCTGTTCGTCGCTAAACTTTTGGTCATTCTTTTGTGCACCGGCTCTGTCTATCTTTTTTATCTCATCTCAAGATATTTTTTCACCGGCATCCAGCCTTTTGTCGCCACCATTCTTTTCGCTTTCAGTCCCCTGACGGTCGACTGGGGTAATAAGGTCTATACTGATTTTCCCGGTCTGTTCTTTGTCCTTCTCAGTTTCCTTATCTTCCTGAGATGGAAGACTGTTCCCGGGTTCCTTCTCGTGGGCGTCTCTGCTGGCCTTGCCTTCCTCTCTCGTTTCACTTATGGTCTTTGGTTCGCCTCTCTTGGCCTTTTATTTTTGTGGAAGCTTTTTTCAGATAAGCGCCGCGTGAAGGTTCTTGTCGACGGTCTTTCTGTCTTTCTAGGTTTCTCTCTTGTCTTGCTTCCTTGGCTTATCGTCAACCAGTTGCGGCACAGGAGCATGTTCTGGAATGTTGTCCAGCAGTTCAACATTGTTGACCAATACCACTATTCCAGCACTGTGCTTGATGGTCTTCTGGGTCTTCTCTCCGGCTTCAACGCCCTTATTATCCTCGCCATCATAGCTATTCCTGTCATCTCTTACCTGAAGAAAGAGGAGTTCCTTCTTCCCTCGATCTTCTTCACTTTTTTCACTCTCTATTTCCTCTTTTTTGTGAGGATGAAGCTTGACCGTTTCTGGATAGGTCTTCTTCCATTCGTCATCATCCTTGCTCTTTTCACGGTGGATAGGTATCTCTCTTCCTGGCAGAGACCTGTCTCTTACCTTCTTCTCACCCTCATGATAGCCTCCTCATTTCTGGTTGTGGATGGTATCCTTGCTGTCCGCGACTGTCGTTCTGATGGTTCTTTGGTCCGCTCTCTTGATTTTGTCGGTAAGAACACTGCTTCCGGAGACGTCATTGTCAGCAATTTTTGGCCTTATTTCGGCTACTCAGACAATCTGGCATCCCGAGGGATGTCTGGCAAGCCTGTTGACAGTTTCCGTATCCGCGACCATGCGAAGTATGTCATCTATCATGATGGGATCGGCGAGCCTTACGACCGTTCTGCCCTCGATTCTTGGGACAAGGCGGTCAGGGTTGCAGAATTCTCTGATCGTTGTGACGGTACCGCTTATGTCTACGGGATAAGTTACTGATTGCCCCGGACCTTTAGGCTCTCACACCCGTGTGTCTGTGATTGTTGAGTTCTTGACTTCCCAGATCTCTACTCCGTCCTGGTCGTATATCTTTTCGAACGTCTCTTTGTTCGTGAACAGGAACAGGAGCCCCTCGTTCGGTTTTGACCATACGAATCCGTCTTTCATCTCTGGGTCCACGAGCACGTGTTTCACATTGTATGCCTGGAACAGTTTCTTTGTGTCGTCGAGTTTTCTCGAGTAGAACATGCTCTCTTCTGTCTTG
>DUGW01000118.1 GCA_013331125.1 Candidatus Woesearchaeota archaeon
ACCCAAAGAGGATTGCGTTCCCAGAATCAACAGAAGAAAGGACACTCAAAGCGATGGTCCAGATAATAAAAGACGGAACAGCCAAGCCGATACTCATAGGAAACCCAGAAGAGATATGGGGAAAGATAAAACAGCTGGGACTCAACATAAGCAGTGAGCAGATACAGCTGGTCGACCATCTCTGCGAAGCAAACAAACTACATTTCGACTCATATGTCAACGAGTTCTACGAGATGAGAAAAGACAAAGGCATGACGCCAGAGGCTGCAAGAGAGCACATGCACGAACCGATATATTACGCGACGATGATGGTGCACAAAGGCGACGCAGACGGCCTGGTGTCGGGAGCAGTACACAGCACAGGGCACACAATCCTGCCAGCACTCCAGATAATAAAGACAAGAGACAAGTTCCACAAGGTATCGGGAGTGTTCTTCATAAGGTATCGAGATGAGGTGCTCCTGTTCGCAGACGCAGCGGTCACCATAGACCCAGACGCAAAAGACCTCGCAGGGATTGCGCTGGACACTGCACAGACAGCCGAAAGATTCGGGATAGCACCAAGAGTGGCAATGCTGAGCTTCAGCACAAAAGGAAGCGCACACCACCCATTGGCAAAGAAGATGGTAGAAGCCACAGAGATAGCGATAGACAGGGCAAAAGAGATAATGCCGCACGCAGTCATCGACGGAGAGATGCAGCTGGACGCTGCAGTCGAGCCATGGGTCGCGAAGATAAAATGCCCGCACTCGCAGATACAAGGAGACGCAAATGTGTTGGTGTTCCCTGACCTGCAGGCAGCAAACATAGGATACAAACTGGCGACATTCTTCGGAAAAGCAGAAGCCATAGGGCCGATACTGCAAGGACTGCAGAAACCAGTGAACGACCTATCAAGAGGATGCACGGCGGAAGAGATAGCACACATAACAGCATTCACAGTGGTAGAAGCGCAGCATATAGAAAAGAACTAAGCCAAAAGCAACCAGATCATACCTGCTTCATCTCGACATCAAAGAAGAACTTGAATTCCTCCAGAGATTCTGCTTTTCTTTCAGGCCAGAACAACTCAACCTTGAAAGAAAGATAAGGATGACCCCAAGACTTTGACAGCTTGGCGTGCTTGACCTCAAAATGCCTACATCTGTACTCATCAGCACCGATTGGCTTATCTCCTGCCTCATAGAAAAGCCTTGTAAGATTAGCGACACACTCATGGATGGTGTACGTCCCTTCTCTCTTATCTATCCTGCCAGATTCCCACTTCTTTGAGTTCCTGCGAAGAAACTCTTTCTTGCCATGGACACGAAGATGGGCCCTGGGCCAGGTAGCAGCAGGAGGGATGTCCTTAGCAGCGGTCTTCAAGGCTTCCTGAATCTTCTTAGTTATGTAATCTTTGACTCCCATACCCAAACACCAAGCAGTTTATGTTTATATTTGTTGCTATAAGCTAATCATCTTCCATTGTGGACGTGTCACCTATGGGTTGGCCCATCTCCTGAGCCTTGAGGACGCGACGCATTATCTTACCCGAACGCGTCTTAGGGAGAGAGTCACGGACCTCAATCTCCTTAGGATAGGCATGACCTGCAAGACGGGTCTTGATGAACTTCTTGACATCCTCCATGAGTTCAGGAGTCATCTGGTGGCCCTTGTTCAAGGTGACAAAGGCCTTGATTATCTCGCCATACATCTCATCAGGCTTACCTATGACCCCGGCCTCGGCGATGGCAGGATGCTCAATCAAGGCAGACTCGACCTCAAAAGGACCGACACGATGACCAGCAGTGTTGATGACATCATCAGCACGACCGATGAACCAGAAATAACCATCCTCATCCATGCGAGCCTTATCACCAGTCACGTACCAACCATCACGGAAATACTCATTGTACTTATCAGGATTCTTCCAGATCTCGACCATCATGGAAGGCCAACCAGGACGGATACAGAGATCCCCGGCCTTACCCACAGGCTTCTCATTACCTTCAGCGTCGACAATACCAGCCTTGATACCGGGGAAAGGTTTGCCCATAGAACCAGGCTTTATGTCCATACTGGCATAGTTTGCGATAAGGATGCCTCCAGTCTCAGTCTGCCAGAAATTATCATGGAAAGGAAGACCGATATGCTCAAGAGACCACCAGACAGCCTCAGGATTCAAAGGCTCGCCGACAGAGGCAAGGAAACGCAGCGACGAAAGGTCATACTTCTTCGCAAGCTCATGACCCTCCTTCATCATCAGACGGATGGCAGTCGGAGCAGTATACCAGACAGTCACCCTGTAATCATTGATCAGCTTATACCATTTCTCGGCACTGAAGCGACGGGCATCTACGATGCTAGTCACACCATTAGACCAGGGACCCAAAATACCATACGCGATACCGGTGACCCAGCCAGGATCAGCAGTACACCAATAGACATCATCCTGATGAAGATCAAGGATCCACTTCGCAGTAAGATGCTGATGGGCAACATCATAATGGGTATGGATGACGCCCTTAGGCTTACCGGTGGTGCCAGAGGTATAGAGCATATAGGCACGGTCCTTACGCTCCATATGAGCGATCTCAAACTCATCAGAGACAGAACCCATCTCGACGTCAAAATTCAACTCGCCATCACCAGGGTGGTCGTCACCCGTGACAATCACGGTCTTCAGGGCAGGCATGCGGCCACGGATCTGGTCAACCCTGGGCTTAAGATCGGGGGAAGTGACCAAGACAACAGCCTCTGCATGGCCAACACGGTCAAGGATGGCCTCAGGACCGAAAGCAGCGAAAAGAGTGCCTGCAATAGCACCAGTCTTCATCGTGCCAAGGAAAGAGATGTAAAGCTCAGGTATCCTGGGAAGGAAAAGGAAGACACGGTCACCTTTCTTCACACCGATCTTCTTCAGGACATTAGCGAACCTGTTGGAGAGCCTAGACAGGTCACCGTAAGTGAACTTCTTCTCACCGTCATCACCGACCCAGACGAAAGCAGTCTTGTCCTTCAGTCCAGCCTCTACATGGCGATCGACAGCATTGTAAGCAGCATTCAACTTGCCATCAGCAAAAAATGCAATCTCCTTGTCATAATCCTCCTGGGAGAATGAGCCGTATGTCTGTGCGTAATCTTTCAGGTTAGGAGAGACCTTAAGAGCAGAAACATCCTTCCTGATAACCTTGTCTTCCATCAAAAACACCTCGTTTTGAGCTCTAAGATGGTAAATAATTTATATAGTTTGTCATAAGATGAATGACAATCGATACATGGCTGAAACTTATGGCCAACGGATCCAAAAGAGGGAGAACATGAAAACAATACTGGTACTCAACATCGGATCAAGCTCTATCAAGTATGATGTGTATGTGCACGAAAAAAAGGTGCTTGGCGGATATCTAGAGAGGGTCACAGACTTCGAGAAAGGCATAAAATCAGTGATATCAGAGCTGGACAAGAAAAAACTCAAGGTGGACGCGATAGGACACAGGGTGGTCCACGGCGGGACCCACTCTGAGAGTAAACTTCTCGACGACAAGATGGTAAACGAGCTAGACAAGATATCAGAGCTGGCACCACTGCACAATGTGCCTGAGGTGAAAGGCATACGAGTATGCAAGAAGCTATTCGGAGTGCCGATGGTGGCAGTGTTCGACACAGCATTCCACGCGACAATACCAGACAGGGCAGCAACATACGCGATACCGCTGCAGCTGGCGAAGAAACACATGATAAAAAGATACGGGTTCCACGGAACATCACACAAATACGTAGCACACGAAACAGCAAAGAGACTCGGGAAACACCTGGATGACCTCAAACTGATAACATGCCACATAGGCAACGGAGCAAGCGTGTGTGCAATAAACCACGGTGTGAGTGTGGATACATCGATGGGATTCACACCTTTGGAAGGGCTGGTGATGGGGACAAGATGCGGAGACATGGACCCAGCAATAGTCGAGTACCTGCAGAAGAAAGAGAAACTAGGACCTGCAGAAGTCGACACGCTGTTGAACAAGAAGTCAGGACTGCTGGGGTTATGCGGGACAAACGACATGAGAGACGTGCACAAAAGAAAGAGCAAGGACGACAAGGCACACCTGGCATTCGAGGTATACTGCTACAGGTTAATCAAGTATATCGGCGCATATACCGCGGCGATGAACGGAGTGGACGCCATAGTATGGACTGCAGGAGTTGGAGAACACGCATACTATGTGCGAGAGAGGGTGATGAGCCATTTCGGATACCTGGGAGTCAAGATGGACCTGACAAAGAACAAGAAGAACGCAACAGTCGTATCAGCTGCCGGGTCGAAAGTGAAAGTGATGGTTGTGCCTACAAACGAACAGCTGATGATGGTAAGAGAAGTGAGGAAGGTGTTAAAAGGTTAGACTAAACCCTCATCTTATATCTCAGAATAGCACCGATACCGCCGAGACCATCAAGCTTCCTGCCGCCGTCATGCTCGCTAGAGATGATGTGGATGTCAGCGCCAAGCCTGTCAGCAGTCTTCATGATATCATTGATAGGGGTGAACACGTCATCCTGCCTGGACTTCTGGATGAAACCATCAGTGATCAAGAGCCTGACTATAGAACCGGCAGCAGCTGCAGAAGCAGTCTCATCGACACCATACGCCGCCTTGTCATCCTTCGATATCTCAGAAAGAAGCTGCTCCACAAGAGCCATCTCCTTGGAGACACGGTCCTTGGAAAGAGCAGCCTGGACCTCAGGTCTCTTGATGACCTCATTGATTGCCCCTTTATCACACGAGGAGCAGGTAGCAAGCGTCAAGACCTTCTTCAGGTCCTGGTCCTTGAGATTCTTCAATAGTTCTTCCTTCCAGAAACTAGGAGAGGCAGCGACGATGCTCTTGAGACTGTAGCGCTTCTGGTATTCCTTGAGGTTCGCGATGATCTCCTCGTAGAAATTCTTGGTCAAAGAACGGTCCTGATCCTTCTTCTGGACCTGACCATGAAGCTCAGCAACCACCTCATAACCATACTTCTTCATAAGAGCAAGATAGGCATCCTCGCGATCAAAGACGCAGATGAGGGTGGAAGGAGATTCCTCTTTGGCAGACTCCTCAAGCTTCTGCCGATGGAACTTCAACCACTCAGGCTTGATAAGAGTGAACTTGGTGCCAGGCTCAAGACTGAAGGTATGATAAGAATCCTTAGGGATATCCTCCTTACCTTCCTGGACCTTGCCTGAAATCCGCAGGATGTCAGAGTATTTGTGGAACTCGACCTTTTCGACAGCAATCTTGAGAAAGACAGGCTTCTTGACAATGCTCTGAGAACGATCCTCAGACCCGCCTATCTTGACCTTACGGAAAGTCTTGCCCTCAAGAGTATCCCCTACCTCGATGATAGTTGAGAGATACCACAGATCATCCATGTTCTCAACAATCAGGGTTGCGCGGTCCTTCTTAAACTCTAAAATCTTCATTCTGCTCCCTTAAAGGCTTAAAACGCTGTTTTGCGCCTGTTTCAGCCTTCGGAAACAGAAAGAATTAAATATATAAAGATATTCATTCTCGGGTGTATAAAACAGCACCAAAAAGCTGTATAACTGGACAAACCACCAAATCATTTTGGAAAAAGGTGACATTTCAATGAAACACTCCCCCACCCATTCTAGAAAGGCCCAGGACGCTTCTGCTGCGTCTGCACTTGTCGCGGTTCTCGCNNAACATCATCAGGGACATCAACAGTCCCTGCAGGTGAGAAAGAACTACTCAAAGCAAGCCCAGGAACACTGAGTCCGATAGACACAGAAGAGATTGAACACAACATACCATCAGTCACGCTATACGCAAAGACAAGCTCAACAGTGCTGCAGCAACAGTCAGGCATGTATGTCAAATCAAGCGTGTTCGGACAGAAGACAGCATCACTAACATTCGAGGTCAAAGATCTAGGGAACACAAAGAACCTCCTGCTCACGTTCATAAGCAAAGTGCACAAAGGAAACCTCATCGTGAAACTCAACGGCAATGAGGTATTCAGCGGCGAGATAACAAAAGAGAACCCAGAACCGCTGAGACTGCCGGAGAACTACCTCAGGAACGGACAGAACACCATAGAGTTCGAGGCAGAAAAACCAGGATGGATGTTCTGGAGAAGGAACAGGCACCAGATGGAAACCATGCAGCTGACAGCAGACATCACAGATGTATCAAGGAGACAGAGCGAGAACATATTCATCGTATCAGCCACAGAGAAATCGAACGTGAAGAGAGCGATAATAAGGTTCACACCAGACTGCAGGACAGGAACGACAGGAAAACTCAACGCGCTCATAAACAGCCACTCAATATACTATGCAGTGCCAGACTGCGGCGG
>DUGW01000055.1 GCA_013331125.1 Candidatus Woesearchaeota archaeon
AGACCCGTTCTTGAATATGAAAGAGGCAAGCTTCTCAATCGCATCAGAAAGGTTATTGGCCTGGATAGACTGGCCATGGACAGAAGAAAGGTTAGAAGACTCAAACTTGACATTCTTGGCACCAGCAGAAAGGTCCACAACAAAGGGGGAATCAAACCTGGCACCGTCATCATAAAGAAGCCGGCCCTGAAGATGGTTCGAATGATAGGTGATATCAAGACTGCTGAACTTATCCACAGGGACTGCATTCTCAGGCTCCTGGATAAGGGCCTTGATCACAGGCTCAAGATTGTCTGTGGAGAGGATGTCACGTATGATGATAAGGTCGGCCTGTTGCCTGATACGCTCAAGAGCAGCCGGGGGGATCTGCTCAAACTTAGGATTGGCAGCCTTACAGTTCCTGATTATACCATTCTGGTCAGTGCCATACTTCCAGAAATTCTCGCAGGCATCAACCAAAGAATGACCATTATCCTTCTGGCCAAAGACAAGAAGGACAAGCTTGTTGATGTTAGGGTTTGCAGCGATGTTAGAGAGGGCATAACGGCCGCCGTTAGTTGTACGCCAAAGGCCAGTAAGGGCAGAGTAATTACTAAGGCGCTGGAAGATGTTCAGGACATCCTGGGGAGGGGAATCAGACTTCCAGGTATAGACAAAACCGATAGCTATGTTAGAACCAGGATTGCCGGCAATGACATCAGTAGAATTGAAAAGCTGGACCTTAGGAAGGTCCTCAGACTCATAGACAAGCTTCTTCATCTCTTTTTTAGTGAGGGAATCAGTCCCGATGGTTATCGTCTTCACGCTATGAGACGCGGAGACTGAACAGGTATATAATCCTGCTGTTGCTCCCGACGAGAAAGTAAGAGCATTGCACAGTGGAGACTATTAAAAACATTATTGTGATGGAAAGAAGAGTATGGAAAAAATGGGTTTAAAAATGTATTTTAAAAGAGGATGTTTGTCCCCTCTTCTTGACAACATAACACATAAATAAACCAGAGAAGGACTAAGGGAGAGGGGGTAATACATGATAATAGGAGTCACCGGGATGTATGCTGCAGGAAAAGACACTGTGGCAGAGTTCTTGATCAAGAAGGGATTCAATCACATATCATTGTCAGATTTCTTGCGCGAAGAAGTAAAAAAAAGAGGCATGACTGTAACAAGAGACAACCTGATTACCACTGGGAATGAACTCCGTGAAACACACGGACATGGAGTGCTGGGGGAAAGAGCGTTAAAACGCATAAAAGAGAAAGAAGGTGATTACGCAGTAACTTCAATAAGACATCCAGCAGAGGCGAAAGCGCTGATGAAGCTGGGAAAATTCTTCCTGATGGAAGTGAGAGCACCCATGAAGACAAGGTTCGCAAGGATGACAGCAAGGGGGAAGGCAGAGAATGACCCCAAGACACTCAAGGAACTTGCGGAGAAGGAAAAGCTAGAGAGCCAAAGGGAAGGGCCAGGGCAGCAGCTCACAAACGTCATAAAGATGGCACAGTATGTCGTGATGAATGACGGAACAGAGAAGAAACTGCACCAGAAGATGGAGAAAGTCCTGAAAGACCTGAAGAGCAAAGCAGAAAAGATGCCAGACTATGTCAGACCTTCATGGGATGAGTATTTCATGAACCTGGTCTTCGAAGTAGGCAAAAGAGGGACCTGTGACAGGGGAAGGGCAGGATGCGTCATCGTGAAGGACAAGAGGATAATATCCACAGGTTATGTCGGAAGCCCGATGGGAGTACCACACTGCGATGAGATAGGACACGAGCTAAAGACCACAGTACATGAGGACGGCACATCAAGCAAACACTGCGTCAGAACTACGCACGCAGAGCAGAACGCCATATGCCAGGCAGCCAAATACGGAATATCGATAGACGGAGCGACACTCTACTGTAAGATGGAACCCTGCTATGTATGCGCGAAGATGATAATCAACTCAGGGATAAGGAGGGTTGTATGCGCTATGAGATACCATGGAAGCAAGGAATCAAGAAGGATATTCCAGCAGGCACGTGTAGCGCTTGATGTCCTGAGCGAAGAGATGCTGACCTACAAAGACATGAAATGATGAAATATTTATAAATAGCAAGTTCTCAGTATCCTATCATGATAATAGGCATCACAGGACCCATATGTGCAGGCAAGGGAAAGGCAGCAGAGCACTTCAGGAAGAAGGGATTCGTGCACCACTCATTCTCTATGGAGATAAGGGAAGTCGCAAAAGAACGGAAGATAGAGATCAACAGGAAGAACCTCACGAAACTCGGGACTTCGCTGAGGAAAGAGAGCCCTGGAAAGAGCATACTAGGACAGAGACTGCTAGACAAGATAAGACAGGACATAGACAGAGGAGCATCAAGATGGGTGGTCGAGGGATTCAGGGAGAGCGACGAGGTAGAGATGTTCAGGAAGCACGAGTTCGACAACAAGAAGATGAGATTTGTCCTTATCGCTGTCGATGCACCACAGGATGTACGCTGGGAAAGGATGCAGAAAAGAGGAAGGCACGGGGAGCCAGAGACCTTAACCGAGTTCAAGAAGACAGACAATGCAGAGATGAAAGGCA
>DUGW01000142.1 GCA_013331125.1 Candidatus Woesearchaeota archaeon
CCAAGACGATGGACCATACTGTAATGGATAAGCAAAGATCCAGGAGCAAGGAACAAAAGATAACCATTAGAGACAAAGGCGATGACAAGACTGGCGATAAGACCAAGAAGCCAGGCCTTGTACTCAGAACGATAGCCAAGCCAGGTAACGATCGTACGATGACCTACCTCATGGACAAAAAGAGCGATAGCAACAAGCAGGAGGGCGCGGCCAAAATTACCAAGACCCATATTCCAATCAAAACTGGTAGTGCCCCACTCACGGAAAGAGAAGATGAAAGAGACAATGACAAGAGTGAACAAAAGACCACGTATCTCAGAGCCCTTAAGCTGCCAAGCCCTCCTGTATTTGTCAAGGAAATTCTTCCACGAGTACATATAAGAAATCCAGGAGAATTTTGTTTATAAATGTTTTGTGGGCAGAAAGAAGGCATAACACAGGCTTAGGAGGAAGGCTGGAGGGTGAAAGGGCCAATCTTAGCGTGAAGGTCGCCAGAGCCGAAACAGTCACAGAAGAAACTCTGCGAAGCCTTATCGTAAGTGGGAACTGCAGTGGCAGACTGACCCAAGGCAGAACTGCACTCAGAGATACAGAAGTCAGCGACACCACCAGCGATAGGATCCAGAGAGTTGAACATGCCAGCAGAGAAACCCATGAACAAGAACATGAGCAGGGCTCCGAAGATGAAACACATCACATAGATGAAGACGCCGAAACGATGCCTTTTCATAAGAAGATAACAGGGAGGGAAGTATATATTACTATTGATTTTATGACTGCTGATCTCTGCAGAAGAGACATCCGCGCCTAAGGCCTGACCACATCGACAAGATGATACTTCTTCCTTATCAGGTCAAGAAGCTCTTCCTCGTGGCCAGCACCGACGACAACCAGGATGGGCTGGTCAGAGAACTTATGCATCAACTTGACTATGTTAGAGGCCATCACCTCATTACGCTCCGCGACAAGCACACGATGGATATTAGGATAACGACGCTTGAGATGGAGGATGAGCTTGCGGACCAACTCCTTGCCAGGGACCTTGGAAAGATCAAGTTCTGAATCCTTCAGACCGAGCTCCTCCATGGCCTTCTTGCGACGGAAAAGTGAGCGGAACATATCACCCACAAAACGGAACTTCTCACGCCAGGAAAGGGCCTGGGAAAAACGCCTAAGAGTGATGTCAATGTCCTGATCGATAAGGGCAACCTTGGCCTTATGCTTCTGGGCAAGAGAGACTGCAAGCTTCATCTCAGAACCAGGAGAGACACCGACAACATTACCAAGCTTATGCTGGACATAACGGCCAATGACCGCAAAAAGATAGCCCTTAAGACCCACATGCCGCATATCAGAGAAACGAAGCTTCTGAGGCTCCTTGGAATGAAGGGCATGCATACGCTTACGGTCAAGCTCAACAGCAACAACACCGGGCTTAAGGCTATCAAAGGCCTGCTCAATCTCCTTAAGGCTCTCCTTGGCAATATGGGAGGTGCCTATGATATGGACATTCTTGAAAGTCATGACAGCTGTCAGAGAGGGGAGGCTTATAAAGGTTGGCGTATAAGGGAGTTTTGAGTATTTTTCAAGAGTAAAATTTATAAAGTCGCTTGCGCAGAATATCCTGTACCCAAAGAGGCCAAAGGAGGTAACAATCATGCTAAGCCTAGAAAAAGTATCTGAAATNNGAGGCAATCCTGACAAAGACAAAGGTGCATGGCTGGAGAGTCAAGGCAACAAAGAACTCATTCCTGGCAAAGGTGCTGGGAAGCGCAAGAGGAGTCATAGTGCCGCACCAGCTGGTGAAAAGCATCGGAGACGTGATGCTGATCAGCAAAGCAGCAGCACCAACAGGCCCAGAAGACGCCTAGACACAAATATTTTAACAATTTAATTTTTCTAAACTTCTTATCCTCGGACATCAGGCCCCTGTTTAATGTGGGATAGGCCAACACCACAAATTTTATATAGCCTGTCAACGCATACTTCTGCATCGGGGGGATAAAATGGTAAACCAAAGAATACTCGAAGAGATAGGACTCACACCTTCTGAAGCAAAGATATACCTCGTGCTGATGGAAAAAGGCGCAAGCCTGGCAGGGAGCATATCAAGGAACACAGGCATACACAGGAGATCAGTATACGACAGCATAGAGAGACTCATACAGAAAGGACTGGTCAGCTACATCAAGAAGAACAACAGGAAATACTTCGAGGCAGCAGACCCTGAAAGACTCATAGAGATACTGCACAAGAAAGAAGAGGACATAAGAGAGGCGCTGCCACAGATGAAACTGCTGCAGCAGATGTCAGGACAGAGGAACGAGACGCTGTTCTTCAGAGGAAAAGCAGCACTGAAGACGGCATTCGAAGACCAGCTAGAATCAGAAGAGATACTCATATGGGGAGCGACACCGAAAGCCAACGAGATAATACCATACTATTTCCCGCACTTCGACAGGAACAGGGTAAAGAAGAAGATAAAGGTGAAGGCACTGTTCAACGAAGAAGACAGGAAGAACGAATACGTGAAGAAGATACCGCTGTCTGAAGTGAAGTTCGTGCCGAAAGAGGTGGCATCGGACACAGCGGTCAACATATACGGAAGGAACGTATGCATAATATGCTGGAAACAAGACCCTATAGCGATCATAATAAGAGAAGAAGCGATAGCAGAAGGGTTCAGGAACTACTTCGAATTCATGTGGAAGACAGCAAAGAAGTGAAAAAGGAAAGAAGCAGAGGACATCAAGAAAGACAAAGAAGGGGCAAGATGAGGAAAAGATACCTGCTGATAATAAACCCGAACGCGGGACAATCAAGGATCATAGAAGAAGACATAGTCAGACACTTCTCAAAAAGAGGACTTAAACTAGATGTGTGCGAGACAAGAAAACCCAAGGACGCGACAAGGATAGCACGCAAGGCAGTGGGAAAATATGACGTCGTGATGGCAGCAGGAGGAGACGGAACAGTGAACGAGGTCATCAACGGGCTGGCAGGATCAGAGACCGAACTGGGGATAATACCAGCAGGGACAGAGAACGTGCTGTCAAAAGAGCTCAAGATACCGCAGAACCACCTAGACGCAGCAAAGAAAGTGATAAGGAACAACGGAAAACTGTTCGACCTGGGAAAGGCAAAGAACAGATACTTCATAATGATGGCAGGAGTAGGACTGGACGCAAAAGCCTCAAGAAACGTGGAGATAAGACCAGCACTGAAGAAGATGATGGGAAGACTAGCCTATCCGCTGGTAGGGCTGGAGACATACCTGAAAGACAAGCCAAGCAGACTCAAGATATGGCTCGACGACCAGAGACTGCCAAGATGTGGATACTACGCAGTGATCGGGAACATAAAACAGTACGGGGGGAACATAAAGATAACACCGAAAGCGAACCCCAAAGACGGCTACCTAGACATAACGATATTCAAGAGCAAAGACGTGTTCAGCATGCTGAAATACTTCATAGGCGCGAAATGGAAAGACAAGATAGTAGAGCTGCCCAGCATAGAGTATTTCAGGGTCAAGAAGATAAAGATACAGTCAAAAGACAAGGTGTATGCGCACACAGACGCAGAGATAATAGGGACGACACCGGTAAACATCGAAGTCGTGCCAAAAGCGATAAGGATAATATGCTGAAACTCAAGGATCAAAAAAAAGAAACAAAGAGGAGATAAGATGTATGAAGAGATACTGTACAACAAGATGATACTTTCCGTCGTCATAGCGACACTGGTATGCCAGATATGGAAAGTGCTTCACAACCTATGCTGGGAAAAGAAAAAAGACTGGGGAGTATTCTGGGCGACAGGAGGGATGCCAAGCTCACACTCAACACTTGTCGTCGCGGTGACACTGTCTGCAGGATTCGCAGAAGGATGGCTATCGACAGTGTTCCTTGCATCTGTAGGTTTCTCAGCCCTGTTCATAAGAGACGCTATAGGGGTCAGAAGGACAGTAGACGACCTGATAAAGAACGTGAACGAGATGATAAAAGAGAAGAAATTCAAGGTCGACATGATAAGAAAGATAGCAGGACACACACCGATACAGGTGACAGTGGGAATCCTCATAGGCGCGATAGTGACTGTAGGGATACACCTGCTGATGTAAGAAAGAAGATGGGAAGCATACTGACGATTGCGGCCTGGGCAGCAGGAGTAATAGCGGCCATAGTAGGACTGCTTGTAGTCTTCTGGAAGGCATATTTCCTGAGGAAACCAGAGAGAAAAATACCGAAAAAAGGTATAGTAAGCCCTGCAAACGGAAAGGTGGTGAAGATAATAGATTTCTCAGGAGAGAAAGCGAATGTAGAGAAAGGACTCCTGGGAAAAGTCAAGGTGATGACAAAAGACGTCGCACAAAAGGGGAAGATAATAGTCATAATGATGACACCATTCAATGTACACTACCAGAGGGCGCCACTTGACGGCGAGGTGGTCGGGCAGAAGCATGAAGAAGGCAAGCTGCTGAACGCAGTGAAAGGGGCTGAGGGATGCAGGGCAAGCTTCGAGAACGAGAAGAACACAATAACGATAAAGAGCGGAAAGATGACAGTGAAAGTGGTCCAGGTGGCAGGATTCCTGGCAAGAAGGATAGAGTCATACGTGAAAGTCAAGCAAAAAATACATAAAGGCCAGACAATAGGAAGGATAAATCTAGGATCGCAGGTGCTCCTCGTAATACCAGAGATGAAGATAAGAGTGAAAGAAGGCGACACAGTTGTGGACGGGGAGACGATAATCGCTGGATGAAAACCGGAAAGCCGGACAAAAATCACAATAAAACATACAGAGGTAAAAAAATGGGCATAGCAGACAATTTCTCAATATTCAAGGAGATAGAATTCCCTTCGCTGCTGACTCTGCTGAACGGGATATCAGGGATGATATGCATACTGTTCGCAATATCGAAACAATACACATTCGCAGCGGTGTTCCTGCTTGTAGCAGTGTTCTTCGACTTCATAGACGGAAAACTGGCAAGGGTGATGAAGAAAGAGACTCCTCTAGGACTGGAACTCGACAGCCTGTGCGACGTGGTGAGCTTCGGAGTCGCGCCAGTGGTGCTGGCGTACCAGACGACAATGAGCACACTGGGACAGGGAGCGATATTCGCAGGGATAATATACATGTTGTACTTCTGCGCAGGATCACTGAGACTGGCAAGATTCAACATCACAAAACAGCACAAATACTACGAGGGGATGCCGATAACCATAAACGGGACAATAGTGCCGATACTGTTCTTCGCAGGACTCACAAAATGGTACCCGCTATGGTTCCTGATATCGGCAGTGCTGATGATAAGCGCATTCAAGCTGAAGAAATTCATATAATCATCCTATAATCTTTCCTATTTCTTTCTTATTGACAGGGTCCACAGTCAGGTAGAGAGACTTAAGGCCCTCCTTCAGGCTCTCCTCATCAGAGATCATATGATGGGTGCGAGGGCGGATAATCCACTTCTTCTCCTGCTGAGAGAAAGGATTGAAGAAATAGATGACCAAGGAAGGAAGCTTGACAAGCCCATCCCAGGACTTAAGCAGAGAATCAAAAGCCTCAGGGGTGTTGAAAGTGACAATACCAAGGCTGGCGCCTTCCAGACCCTTGATTATTGTTGAGAAGTCTTCTATGAACGGAATTATGTAATACACAGTAACCAGGCCAGAATTCTCAGTTATGATGACCTTATCACCCTCAGACTTGATATCCTTGATCTTACGGAAGGCAATGTCACGGTTCTTCATGTAGCGGGAGAACCATTCAGAAAGATAATCTACCTCTTCTTGCCTGAGTCAAACCTCAGATAGGCACTTATGAGGGACGTATATATATTTTTTGGAGGCCAAAGGGTTAAAAACATTTAAATATCCAAGAAGACAGAAAGACCCCAAAGAGGATGAAAAAGGACAAGTTCTACACAAAACTGAAGCACGTCAACGAAAAGATAGAAGGCGTAGACAAGAGAGACAGGCCTCACGGATATGCCATACTGATCGTGATATTGGGGGTCGTAGTGAGCTCTTTGCTGTTCCTGGGAGTAAAAGACACAGGATACGTGGTGTTCTCAGAAGACACGACACAGAACACGGCACAATCATTCTTCGTGCAAGAGACAGGCACAGTGACGGTGCGGCCACCCATCGAAAGCCCAAAATCACTATGGCTGACAGGAGAGGTGTTCGGAAAAGGAAAAGCAGAGGTATACCTCGTGACAGCTGAACGGATGTACCTGGTGTACTATTTCGAAGGCGATGCTACGCAGGGAAAAGAGTTCGAGAACATGTGCGTAGAGACCTGCTTCAGCGACAAGGTCAAAGAAGGAAGCAAGATGTATTTCAAGCTGGAAGGAACATCAATAAGGGTAGACAACATCAGATACATAAGCCCAAGACTCATCGAATTCTCACTTGAGCCGAAAGAGTTGACAATCTCAGAAAGCACTTTCGTCGATGTAAAGCTGACAAACAGGCAACACAGGGACTTCGACGTATTCCTATATGTAGACGGACCATTGTCAGACAGCTTCTCATGGCAGGGAAGCGTAGTACACATGAGCGCAGAAGACGAGGAGAAAGTCATACCTGTAAGGGTAGTGGTGCCAGAAGGCCTGCAGGCAGGGGAATACCCGAACAAGATAACAGCAAGATACGTGCCACCAGGAGACAAGGAGTTCGTCGGATCAGCGCCAGTGGATGAGATGATAGTGACTGTGAAGGTATAGAAATCTTATAATCTTAAGAAAAGAAAGGCCAAAAAAGAATAAAAAATCTTAATCTGATTCTACCCTGGGAGCCAGGATAAAGCTCAGGAACAGCTTATCCACAGCCTTGTATTCAAGCTTCAACGGGTAATCATTGTTGAACTGGATAGTCACGTCGTCAGCAAGCTTGGAGGCAGTGATCATCTTCTTCAGATACTCAATAGAGTATTTCGCCTTGATAGTATCATGGCTGTCAGAGACGATGATAGTGTCACCCTTGCTGGGAATCTCGATCCTTGCCTTGCTCAGATCGCCCTCAGCCAGGACAGTGAGGATCTTGTTGTCGATCTGGAGAGAGACAGACTCAGCGACGACNNGACACCAACATCCTCGATAGCATCATTCAAGACAGAGGTCTTGGTCTTGATAGATACAGGGAAGTTAAGGTCTGGGACGCGCTGCTCAGAATCCTCGATATCGATGATAGGCAGGAAGAAAGTCCTTGTATTGTCGCCCTTGAACTGGATCTTCAGCTTATCATCCTCAACCTCAAGAGAAAGGGTGTCAGAAGACTTGGCCCTCTTCAGGATCTGCTTAAGGTTAGACAGGTTGATGGCAAGATCCATCTCTTTCTCGACCTTATACTCAACAAACGCAGAGCTGAGGAGCTTGAAGATGACCATCGCGACATTCGCAGGGTCCATAGCCACAAGCTCCATGGAATTAGGCTTGATCTTGAATACTGCCTCATTGACAAGTTCAGAAATGATAGACACGCTATCCTTCAGATAGTTCGGTGCTGCTAGGCTTAACCTCATTTTGAAACCCCCGTTTATTATTGCGTAATCGTAAACTGCCCGGTCTGTTATAAACCTTTCTTTAGGAAGGGGGAGCGGTGGTATATAATTCTTGTGCTTGCTTAAAAAGCAGATTTCGGGCTTCTTAGGGGGTCCATGAGCCAAAAGAGCAAAGACAGAAAGATTAATAAGTGTGTGTATAAATGTGTATAAATCTATATAAATACATACTGTCTGTGGTATTATAAAGAGTGAGAACGGAAGGAAGCGAAAAAAGCGGCGAAAGAGTGTCAAAAGTAAAGGCATTTGCGAATTCTGTCAGGAAAGATATGAGAACAAATGAGATGTGGCTAGTTGCCGGAGCACTGGCACTGATACTTGGTATGATATTCTTCCCAGGCTATGTTGGTATGAGTGTGCTGAACATGTCAAACGGCACACAAGAAGTGATGGAACTGCTGATGAACCAGACACAGGTAGAAGACATCGGCGACCCAACAATAGAACCAATACCAGACAATGAGACCATAACAGAAGAACCAGCAGAAGAGACAACAGACGACACGACAGGCGAAGTGCCAGAGACAGACGACAATGAGAGCACAGAGTGGGAACTACCAGGGGTAGATATCATAGGGGGCAAGGAGACTGAAGATGAGAATGCGGGTGCTGAAACCGATGAGACACAGAAAATCACAGAACTCGTGAACTACACACTTATACAGGGAGAGGCAGAGATAGGAAAACCGGTAGAATGGACAAAGAAAATAGAAGTAGACGCAAACGAAGGTGACCAGATACAGGAAGAAATCCCTCCAGAAGCGTTTGGTGTCCAGGTATTCATGGCAGATGATACAGGTGACCAGAGGATAATGCTTAAAGAGGCAAGCAAACAGACAAACAGACCAGTATTCAGTGCCCAACAAGGAAGAAAGAGATACAAAATAACATACGAGACACCAGGACCGATCAAGACAGAAGTACAGATAGGAAACAAGAAGAGGGTCGTGGTGAGCAGCGACATCCACTATGAAAACATATTAGCATACACAGACATCATGCCAGCAACACCAGACCAGATAAGGCTATGGTGGAAAAAAGACACAGGAGACGAATTGGTAGAAGATGTCGATTATGAAGACGCGGACCATGACGGACTGATAGAAAGGATATACTGGACAGTGCCGCACCTATCAGAACAGACATACGAGATAGAGATCGAAGTGTTCAATGTATGGACAACAGTACACGACGGCCAAGAGTGGACAGTCTATTTCAGGACAGCAGGGACCGCAGATCTCACAATAACGGCGATAGAGGACAGGCTAGAAGGGGGATGGACAGAAGAACCGACAGATGATGAAGGGACAGAGAACGAGATGACATTGCTTGATATCAAATGTGGAGGAGAGAGCCTTCGTGATGAGATGTATATCATAGTCAATGACACAGGGGCGCCTGTAAAGTACAAGTACACCACACTGACCGCCGGAAGTTCGCACAATGTCACAAGCTATTTCATCCCAGATTTCAACTGCGACGGAAAGAACGCCACAATAACAAACTTCGTCGAGCATGCTGGATATATAGGCATGGAGTTCCAGTTCGGGAACAAGACAGCGTACGCGTGGGATGCCTGCGTGACGCCTCCGATAACAGGGTCATACACACTGACGCAAGATACCGTGATATGTTCCGGTGTTTATCAAACAAGCCCTACGGGCTCATATACATTCATCATAGGTGCACCTAACCTAAACATATCGTGTAACGGCACACTCCTTGACGGGCCTGGAACAGGATCGGTAAAATACGCAATATACGGACAGGCATACAACGGAATCTCCATAGAAGACTGCCACTTCAAGAATTATTACTATCTCGTGCGCCTCGAAGGCAAAAACTGGAGGTTGGTAAACAATACCTTCGACACCTCTGTATACGGGCTATACCATTACGGAGCGAACAACACCTTATACAAGAACAATTACTTCAACGGATCGGGAGCAGGCGCATCCATAGCATTAATACAAGGAGCAAGCAAAGCGATGATCACTGACAACATATTCAATGGCACAGCAAGAGCTATCTGGATATATGGCCAATCGACTGCACGTTCAAGAGGCCACAACATAATAAGGAACAAATTCATCAACCCGACAGTATCACCCATCCAGTTCCAGCAATACTATGACGGAACAAACATAACACAGAACAAATTCACAGGAGGCGGAGCATCAGCCTATCCAGCGACATTTCTAAACGCGGGTCCGGGAAAGAACTATTTCTGGCTGAACTCGATGATAAGCTCCGGAGGAGGAGGAAAAGTCAACGATGCGACGACAAAAGGACTGCAGGAATTCAACGTATCAGGCATGGGAAACTACTGGAGCATATGGTCAGGATGCACAGACAGCAACCAAGACTACATATGCGACTACGGAGCGAGCCAATATAACATAGACGCAAGCTCAACAGGAACATACTCACTAGACTACTACCCATTCAAAGGACCATGGGACATGGACTGCGTGATACCATACGACAATGTCAGCATAACCGGGAGCAAAAGGCTCTGTAGAGGAACATTCAACCTCGAAGACTATCTGGCTACAGGAATAATAAATCTGGAAGGAAATAATGCGCACTTGGACCTCAATAGATCAGTCATAAGAGGCAGCGGAAGCGGGACAGGAATAAAGATTGCGGGTTCCGGAAGATTCGTCTTGGGCGGAGGAGGAAGGATAGAGAACTTCGCAAGATCAGTCTATGTCGACCCGTCATACAACGGGACAGTATGCAACCTGACGGTAAACGGAAGCACATACGGCCTGTTGGTAGACGATGTTGAAAACTCAACTTTCTGCAACATAACGGCGTTCGACAACACTTACGGAATATACGTGAACAAATCAAACAACAACGTGTTCAACAACTCACTGATATACAACAACGACTATGGGATATACCTTGATTCGGCTTCNNCTGGTGGAGCGACATACTGACCAATGCGCTGCAGATCATAGATACAGACGATGACGGGTATGGAGACACAGGAGATGAATACCCTTACAGCGCAGCAAACAACGGAAATGTGAGCAGCAATGTCGTAGATTATGGACCGCGACCAGCGTATCTCTGCTATGATTCCGACAATGATGGGGCATATAACACAAGCAGTGACAGCGTATGCCCCGGATACAGGGACTGTGACGACACTGACGGAAGCCTATTACCCCCGCGCGAGGGGTTAGTGCTGAATTCTGACACAACACTATGCAGCGGAACATACTATGTCAACGACACCAACCAGGGAGGCATAATAAGATTCAATGCGACCTCAATCGAGCTAAGCTGCCTCGGCACAGTGATGGTCGGAAACAACCAGGGGGCAGGAGCATACATAGTCTCTGACTCAAACAACATAACAGGATGCACATTCAGCAATTACAGCAAAGGGATAACATACGGATTCACAGGATGGAACTGGACAATGGACCCTAGCTTCCTCCACGACTATCTGTATGGGGTGGCTGTAGACAGCAAAGACGAGGTCATCGTAGCAGGGTATGACATAGCAGCAGGAGACAACCAGCAGCACATCGTCAAACTGGACAACAACGGCGTGATGAAA
>DUGW01000213.1 GCA_013331125.1 Candidatus Woesearchaeota archaeon
GACCTTATCGAGCGTATGCGCCAGGTCTCTGCCGGGTCCATACTGAACAGCAAGGAGATCATATTGAAGGTCTTGATCATGTGTGCCTTGAGCTTCTCTGTGATCCTCATGTCTGCCCATAATGTCCATGTCCCTAAGTCGGTCTTTGACCCTGACTCTTACGCGAAATGGTTCTCGCGTCCCGGTTCCGAGCAGAGGGAGTTCTATGGCATCGAGTTCAATGAGTCTGATGAGGACATCTACGGTGACCCGAACCTCGCTATCCTCGGTAATGAAGAGATCGAGCTGGCTGTGAACCCGGACATCAACAAGATCGATTTTGACAATGTCAAGGACCCTGAAGAGAAGGTCTTTGAGCGCGGCACATTCCCTGATCAGGTCGTGGCTGTCTCTGATGCTGCGAGCGAGGAGCAGCTCCCTAAGGAATCGAAGATCGCCATCGCGTATAACCTTAAGCTCAAGGAGAAGTGAAAGGGAGCGATAGATATCATGATCATATAATATGATAAGACATATGATGGATAAACATCACAGTACAAAAACATGATGATAGGAGGTTGTTAATATGGCACAAGTGCATCTGCAGCAGGTACAGAACATCAAGAACATGTTCACGAGTTTCAAGGGTGAGCTGAACAAGGTCATCGTCGGCCAGGACGANNGGCGATGCAGGAGAAGCAGGTCACTGTCGGCAACCAGACTTTCAAGCTTGATCTCCCTTTCTTCATCCTTGCGACGCAGAACCCTATCGATCAGGAGGGCACTTATCCTCTTCCTGAGGCACAGACTGACAGGTTCCTCTTCAAGATCAAGGTGGATTATCCTGCTGAGAAGGATGAGCTTGAGATCGTCGAGCGTTACTCATCCGTCCTCAAGGACGCGAAGGTCCGGAGGTTCATCTCCAAGGACAGCCTCACCAATCTTCAGGGCTATTGCCGTCAGGTCCCTATCGCTGATGACCTCAAGAAGAAGGTCGTCTCTCTTGTGAACAGGACCAGGACCAACAAGGAGCTCATCGAGTATGGTGCTTCCCCCAGGGCGAGCATCGGCCTGATACTCGCTGCCAAGGCNNATGGCTATTGACATAACTTTTTTGAGGGAACTGGACAGGTTCGACGTGATCCTCAAGAAGAGGGTCCACTCGAGCTATTCCGGTCTCCACCAGTCAAAGAACTATGGTACCGGCCTTGTCTTCTATGACTATCGCTCATACACCCCTGGTGATGACTTCAGGACCATTGACTGGCGTGCCTATGCCAGGACAGAGACTTTCTTCGTGAAGAGGTTTGAGGAGGAGAAGAATGCCCGTATCCACGTCGTGATAGATGCCTCTGCTTCCATGAATTATGGTGACAAGGTGAAGAAGTTCGAGTATGCCGCGCAGATAGGCATCGGTTTCTGTTACATGGCCTTGAGGAACAACGAAAGGTTCGAGATCTCGACCTTCGCTGACCAGCTCCAGATATTCAGGGCAAAGAAAGGCATGTCCACCCTGATGAGCACTATCGATATCCTCAACAAGGTGACTCCTAAGGGACATTCAAATTTCCAGGTATCTCTTGAGCAATACAAGGCAGCCATCAAGCACAAGTCCATGGTCATCATAATATCTGATTTCCTCTTCGACCCTGAGGAGCTCAAGGAGACCCTGTTCAGGTACAAGAAGTCTGAGGTCGTTGTGATCCAGGTCCTCGACGTGACTGAGCGTGAGCTTGCCCTCCAGGGCGATGTCATCCTGACTGACTCTGAGACTGCTGACAGGATGCGTACCTTCATCTCGAACAGGCTGATCGAGAACTATTCCAACGAGCTGCTTGAGCATATCTACAAGATCAAGAATGTCTGCGAGGCATTCAATGTCAAGTTCATCTCTGTCTCCACAGAGACCCCTGTGTTCGACTGTTTCTATAATGTCCTGGGCAGGGCCGAAAGGACGATAATCTGATCTTCCTTCTTTTGAGTATCAGGATATAAGAATATTTCTTCTGGTTTATTTCTCTGGCATGAAATCCCGCGACTCTTTTATCTTCCCTCTCTGCCAGTCCTGCAGCAGCACCCTCGCCGCTGTGTAGGTGTCTGGCTCTCCGCCTTTCTTCAGCCTGTTCAGCTTCTTTGCCAGTCGTTCCAGCAGCTCTTCAGGATCATCACTGACACGCATCTTGTAGTATTTCGCGACTACATCCGCTTTCTCCTCAAGAAGTCTCAATGCTGCCTCTTCTGGGTTCTTCACGTCCTGGAATGTCTTTGCAGCTATTATCGCGTGCTTTGACTCGTCCTTCTCCCTGTATGGGAAGACTCCTGGGCTGTCCAGCAGGTACATCCTTGTCGAGATCTTTATCAGCTGCAGCCCTTTCGTGTATCCTGATATCGGCGATGTCTTCGCCGCTGTCTTCCCTTTCAGTGCGTTTATCACGCTTGATTTCCCTGTGTTCGGGTAGCCTAGCACTCCTACCTTGAACCTGTCTTTCGGCGCATTCCTCATTATCGCTTCCCGCAGGTAGCTTGTCCCCAGATGCTCTTTTGCTGATATGAACACTGCTGGCTTCAGGGTCCTCTTTGCCTTGTCCATCTGTGATTTCTGTACAAGGTCGCACTTGTTTATGACATAGATGAGGACCTTGCCTGCCCTCTTCATCTTGTCTTCTATCTCTTTGTTCCTTGTGTGCTCTATGAACCTGGCGTCAAGTACCTCAAGGACTATGTCGCTCTCTCTTATGACGTCGTTCACGACTTTCCAGAAGTTCTTTGACATAAAGGTGCAGAATCAGCATGTGTTTTTAATGCTTACTATTGCACCAGGAGCCAGATAAGCAGAGGCCAGCCCGTCGTCGCCTTTTGCGCAGCACCAATTGACTAATTATGCGAATCTGGAGGGGGAAGTCCACTCGCAAACAGTCACGGGTTTGCGAGTTCCTGGAAATCGAAGATTTCCATGACTTACAGGGAGGTGCCAGATCACCAGCAAAGACTGCCAAGTGCGAGCCCGGCGACGACGAGAGGTCTGCGCAGCTGACCGAAGTAGGGCTGGCCTCTGCATCCTGATAGAAAAAGCAAGAAAAAAGTGTTGCTTACGATTGGTCGCACAGGTAAGCGGTTATCTGCTTCGTGTCTGCGACTATCCCTTTCACCTTCTCAAGTATAGTAGGCACCCAGTCCACATCCCAGTTTGACCTGAAATAGTCTTTTGATTTCTTGGTGAGGACGTCTGCCTTCGGCCTGAGCATGACTGCCTTGTTCTGTTCCCTGTTGAAATAGGCCTGTATCGACTCAGAATAGAAACCATGCACCTGTTCGAACAGCTTCAGGAACTCTTTCTTGTCCGCATCGCTCATCTTCACCCTCTGCATCATGGAAGCGACCCTTTTGGTGTTGTCTGCTATCGACTCCACCCTCAATGTGAGGTTCCACAGCCTCAGCAGCTCTCCCTGCGTGAACCCTTTCTCTTTCGCGAGTGCGGGTCTTCTCTGGAGGTATCTTATCGTCCTGGACACAAGATAGCATATCCTGTTCACGTCCTTGTCCCTGAGTTTGATGTCTGCAGAATTGGACTGATCGAATGACTTGAGTGAGTCTCTCATCATCTCCCGTGTTATGGAGTCCATCTTCTTTAGCATCTCGAGTATGTCTATCTCGTTCATGTTGAGGAAGTCTCTTGTCAGTATCTTTTCTGATGTCTCCTCTATTATCTCAAGCGCGATGAGATCGTGGATTATGTCTCTCACTTTCGGAGCATTGCTTGCGAGGTCCTTTCCCACTATCGTTATCTCATTGTGGTTGTTTATGTATCTGGAAACTAGAAGGAATTTTATCTGCACCGAGTCAAGTCCTGTGATATCTATCAGTGTGCTCTTGATGGTGGGTTTTGAGTGTTTCTCAGGAGGGTATAGGTAGAGCCTGTCATGTTCCTTGTCCAGATATAGCACATCCCCTTTCTTTAGGTTCTTCTGTGCCAGCCAGTCCTTTGGCAGGCTTATCACGTAAGAACTCTTCCCGAATTCGATGATTTTTCGGTATTCCATCAGTTTCCCCCTGTTATTTATAAAGCAGGATATATAAATTTTAAACAAAAACATATACCCCATATAATATAGGGTGTTAAACATATATAAGCCTTTTTATATAAATTATAATGGGCCCCGAGAACAGCATTTATAGCCCAAACCGACCCAAATTAGCAATGACTGACCCGATCAGACGCTTCTGACTATTAGTATCACAACATTTATTTACACCGGATGCATCAATGGTTTCAAAGGAGGTCGATATAAGTGCCTGAAGTTAAATTCAAAGGTCAGCTTGTCATGCGCAGGGCTTACAAGAATGAAGAGGGGTTCCTTTCTGGCGGCAGTTTCTTTGTTAGGCAGGTAAGGGATGAGGATCTTGGCATATTCTTCAATGGTCCTTTCCTGAAAAGTTGCTGCGAAAAGAACAATATCCGCATGCTTAAACCCTCTGAATTTGAAGAGCTCGAAGCAGAGATCATCATCAGGATACCTGATAAGTTCATCAAGAAGAACAGTAATAATCATAAAGTATGAGCACAATTCTTCTTCAGAACACAACCTTCACATTCAGGTTTTGTCCTGCAATACCTCTTCGCATGCTCGACTATCAATGCGTGGTATTCGTTGAACTTCTCCAGATTCTTCTCTGTGAAACCGCCGAGTGTCTCGACGAACATCTCCTGCAGTTCTTCATAATTGACATCTGCCTTGCACACACCCAGACGTGAGAATATCCTTTTTGTGTATGCATCTATGACAAACACCGGCACTCCGAAACCGTATAGCAGTATGCTGTCTGCAGTCTCTGGACCAACCCCCCAGATATCCAACAGCTCTTCCCGTGAAGGCACTCTTCCATCCAGCTTCCCGAAGAACTCTGCGAATATCTTAAGTTTCTTCGCCTTCTGGTTGAAATAGCCTGCGGGTTTTATCGCCTGTCTGAGCAGCTCTTCATCCACGCCGAGGATGCCCTTGACACTGAGCGCATCTATCTTCTTAAGGTTGAGCAGTGCCTTCTCGACTGAGACCCATCCTGTGTTCTGCGTCAGTATCGCTCCGCAGCATATCTCGAACCGCTCTCTCTCATCGTGCGGGAAAGAATAATCTCCTGGATGATAACCCTCGACCGCTCCTGTCTTTGTTGGATTGCCCCCTCCTTTGCCGTGCAGGCTGACCAAGGGCCACCATCCCTGCGGGCCGTACTCCTTCAACAGTATCTCGAATACCTTGACTATCTGTTCCATAAGAGAAAGTGAAGAAATGAAGTATAAATAATTTTAGAACCCTACGCCATGATTCATCGAGTCCAGGTCATAGATGATGCCATCATCATCCATCCTTATCCCTGATGCTGGCCTTTCTTGGATCTCAACACCAGAAGCATACCTCTGGATCAGGCTTCTCAATGGCTGCGCATACTGGACAGGAACGCGCACAACCACCTGAGGTCTATGCATGATCGCACCTTCAACATAACAGCACAGGCAATTAGGGTCTATACCTGCCGCTTCGATCAGGTGCTGTGGCGGCAATGGGTCATAGACTATCGATGTCAACTGGTCCTCATCGCTTGTCTGCCTCATCATATGAGGGTATCTTGACCGCAATTCTGTCAATATGTCAAATGCGCGCAGAGATGTTGTCTCGAGCACGACTGTAGGCCTTGAGGTTATGCCTCCGAATGATATATAAGATAGGTCATCTGAACAAACACCGGCCGCCTCAAGCACATCTCCTGGAGGTGCAGCATCGTATACTATTTCGGTGAGTTTCTGCGTAGGCCGGGCATCTGGTCTTTGTCCTGGTTCTTGTTTGATTGCCAATTGGTTCATATTTTTCATCTCCTTCGAAAACTTGTTTTTGAAGGTCTGCAATCCGCAGGATTGCTTACCTTGCTTGTTTGTTCATAATATAATGATGATTATCTGTTGTTTGGTTGTCCGTCCTCGGGTTTCCCCTTCAAGGCATCTGGGTTTTCAGCCCGCCTGGAAAGAAAGGTTATGTCGAGAGATATGCTTACGCAAAAAAGAAGTACCTAAAAAATCCGATGTGGTGTGCATCTCTCATGTTATCTCCTTTGATAGTAAGGATATATAAATTTTACTTTTTCTTCGG
>DUGW01000205.1 GCA_013331125.1 Candidatus Woesearchaeota archaeon
TCTCATAACCAATCTGTCTCTATTGTCAGTCTGTCCCATGTAGGGTATTCTGTGACTATTGCTGGCTTCATGCCTTTTTTCTTCAGTTCATCGACGAGATTCATCACCACTCCGGCATTGGTCAGCAGTCTTTGCCTTTCCTTGTCTGTCTCGACCAGGTCAGCCGGCACCCCTATATCACTGACAAGCCACCTTCGCACACCTGCCAGATTCTTTCCATATATCGCCCCTCTCTGCAGCAGGCCCTCGCTGGTCAGCACGTCATATTTTTTCTTCACGTTCTTCCCTCGTCTCTTTATCCTGTTTGCAAGTTGGACTTTGTCTTTGAGTTTTGCTGTGCAGTAATGCACACTATATCTCAGTCTCTTTTTCAATGCGTGCTTGAGCAGCTCTTTTGCCATGTTGTCAGACCCTTTGACACCGTATGATAGGTAGTCTTTTGACATATAACCCAGCTCTGAGAGCGAGCTTGCTTTTCCGTCGCTCAGCTCCAGCTCGTTGATGTTCAGGAATTTGATCTTTCCGTCGAGGAATTCCATGAGTCTTTTTGTCTCCCTGAGCTTCCCTGGGATTGCTGGTATCTCCACCCCCACATCCCAGCCAAGCCCTTTGGCCAGTACTATCTTCTCCCATAGCTGGTCATTGTCCAGATCGGGGTGGAACCTTATCTCATCAAGCCCTGCTTCATGCAGCCTCTTCAGCACCGCGGGCGTTACCAGATTGAGGCTGGTATACAGATGTATGTGGAATCTCTTGCCGAATGCTTTCTTCAGTGTTTTGATGTAGTTGATTGTCCTGTCAAGTCTGGCCAGCGGGTCTCCTCCTGTGAATCCTGCTCCTTTCGATCCGCAGAGCCTTGCCTCTTCTGTTATCTGTCTCGCAGAATGGTCAGTCACTGGTCTTTCATTGGCGTATGTCACGTCTTTCTGTGATTTTTGGTCTGATATTGGGCAGTAATAGCATCTTCTTGGGCAGACTCCTGTCACGAACAGTACCAGCTTCTCTCCTCTGACGCATTGCTGGCAGCCTTTTGGCAGGCCTTTGAGTCTGTATGAGAAGTAGGATGTTTTTGTTATCTTCATGTGACTGTCCTCTTGATCCTTTCTTTGGCTTTGATCCCTTTCTCCTTCACTTTCCTCGCCGCTGTCCTGCTCTTCTGTCCTACTGTCCTCGCTGCATTTGCACTGGTCTGGCCAACTGTCTTCACTGCCTGCACGCTCTTCTGGCCGACTTTGCGTCCTCCTCTCTTGACACTGTCTATCGACCTTGTCTTTATGTCTCTGTACCTATGCATCGCGAGCTTGTAGCCTTCCATCCCTGCTATCAATACTCCTATCAGCAGTATCACCCATGAGAGCACGTAGACCCAGAACATCGCCAATGCCCACTTCTCATCCCCTGGGAATATGAACAATGGTATCAGCACCAGCTTCCCGATTATCAGAGACACTATTATTATGACTGCCCCTATTATCAGTTTCTTCGTGACCTCTTGTCTTGTTTCCATTTCGTTATAAGAATTGGTTATACGATTATAAAAATCTTGCCCTACTCTGCCACTCTTGATGCCCCTAGGGCTATATCCCTGAACACTTCCATCGCCTTCTTTCCTTTCCTTACAAGTTTCTGCACGAACGCGAATGCCCTGTCATGCAGCCCGTTTGCCGCAGGGACAAAGTCTGGGTTGAAACTGCCTGCCAGTCCGCCTATGTCATTCTCCATTATCGTCTTCACCCACGCCATCTCGAAGGCAAAAGCTTTCGCTTCTTCATCCACTGCCTCTCCCAGCTGTGCTGTCAGTACGTGTCCTATCTCGTGCCCTAATGTCAGCATGAGCATGTCGAGGTCTCCTTTCCTTGCGAATACCATCCTCTGCTCGTTGATCGCGAATCCCATTATTCCCGGGCTCCATCTTCCGCCGTGCATCGAATGTGCCTTTTTCATCGTCTCTTCGTCGCACACCCGAACTGCTATGTCCCTTGGGAACTCTTCACCAGTCAACCTTAAGAATGTCTCCTCGACCAGCGGCCTTACCTCTTCTGCATCCTCTACGAACTGCACCACCGGTCTTTTCTTCTTCAATAGTCCTTGTGTGATTGTGTTGTGGTACTCGATGCTTCCCATATCATAGCCTGCGCCAGGACTTCCATCATGTCCTAAAAGTTTGTACCCTCTATGCTCCAGGTATCCGGCCCCTCTTGAGTTGCCCAACATTCTCCCATCAGCGTAAGGGCTTACGAACTCTACCCTTCGATTGTCCATATTGATGACATAATTTGTTGTATGGTGGTTGTTCACCAGTGTCTCTACATTGTTGTACACATGCACGTCTCCTGTCCTCTGTGCGCTTATGCTGTGCACTATCCCGTTGTTCACATCTCCGTTATGCACATTCACGCTTCCTACATTTATGTAGAACTTGTTGACCACTCGGTCTATTCCCTGATAGCTTCCTGAGACATAGGTCATTTTCAGCATAATACATTGCAGCTTGGACTTGGTGGTGCGTGGTATCCTGGCTGTTTTACTGCTTTTGTATAATCTCCACCCTTTGCGACCATGTACTGGTCACCATCTGCTTCTGATGTTGGTCTGCCGGATGGTGTCGGAGCATAAGTGCCTTTCTGCTGGAACATCACTTCAGGAGGGTTGCCGAACGTATACGCCTCTCTCAATTGTTCCATGTATGCTCCAGGCCTTGAGGCATAGGACTCCCTGTCTGTCATATATGTCATACTGGTTTATAGTATGCTTTCGGTATTTATATCTAAAATCATGTCACAACCTCTAATACTGTGACATTTTTGTCTAAGAATAAAGATTTTAAGCAGGCCTAGTTGAGTTCTTCCTTGATTATCTCTACTAGTCCGTCTAGACTCTTTGGTTTGTACACCACTGCGTCATAGCCGTGTTCTAGTGTGATGTTTTGGGAGCCTGTGTGGCATACCACTTTCACCTGTGGATATGTCTCTCTCAGCTTTATCAGCACCTCTGCAGGGTTTCTTCCCATGTAATAGTCGGTTATCACTAGCCCTACATTGTATGCTTTGCCTGCTTCTACAGCCTCATCGACAGATCTGCACGCTACAACTTCCCTACCTGTGAGGTCTTCCAGGGCGAATGGTATAGTGTCTGTCATGAGTCTGTCATCGTCGATAAATAATACTACTGGGTTTTCTTGCTTCATCTCTCTCACCTTTTAAGTCTCTGTATGTCTAGATCGTTGTTATCGTCAAAAAATTCAACACCTACTTTAATGTCGCAAGACGGTCATATATAAGCTTATGGGTGGTTTTATCGGCCAGATACTGGTTCTGAGAAGCATTAAACCCGTATTTAGCAGTATAAGTCTTCCTGGCATAAATATCTGGCGGTATTGTGTGTTTTCTCTGAAGAAAAAAGAACATGGGGCTGCGAACGCGCTAAGATCTGCTCTGCAGATCCGCTGGTCCGCAGCCATGATCATGAGATGGGGCTGCGAAGATTTGAACTCCGGTTGGGCGGCCCCGAACCGCCAGTGATACCAAGCTACACTACAGCCCCATATGAATATTATTATTTCTCCTTTGCCTCATCCAGTTCCTTCCTGAACCTCTGCAATGTGTTCAGTACTGTCGCTGGTTGGGTCTTCAGTATCTCTGCTGTCTTGACAAGTATCTCTCCTGGTTCTCCTGGATACTCCTCTGTGCTTGTCAGTTCGTAACTGTCCAGTCTCTTTTTCTTCTTGACTGCTGTCTTCCATTTGTCGAACAGTTCTTTTGCCCTTCCTGGCACCTGTCTCTCGTCGACTCCCAGGAACTCTGCCACTTCTGCCAGGTTCCCTTCTTCCTGTCTCTCTATCTTCTCAACTGCCTTTCCTGCCACGAACTCGAGCCTTACGATCCCGTCCTGCAGCTTGCTTGATTTGATTAGCTTGATCTCTCCTACTTCAGATGTATTGTCCAGGTGTGTCCCTCCGCATGCCTCGACATCCCATCCTTCTATCTCTACCACCCTTATCATCTTCCCTGGCACTGCTCCGCCTTGGTACAACGCAAATCCGTACTTGTCTTCTGCTTCCCGCCTGGGGATAAGTCTCTTGTTTATCTTCACTCCTTTCTTGACTATCTTGTTTGCCTCTTCCTCTATCTTTTCCATCTCTTCTTTTGATAATGAATCATAATGTGTTATGTCAAGACGCGACTTCTCCAAGGTCTTTGCTGCTCCTGCCTGCCATACATGCCTTCCCAGAACTTTTCGCGCGGCTCCGTTGACTATGTGTGTCGCTGTGTGGTGTTTTGCCAGTTGTTCTCTCCTCTCTTTCTCTATCCTTCCTTTGACATTGTCTCCTTTCTTAAGTCCGTGTCCTGGCACCTTGTGCACTATCACTGCTCCCTGCTTGAATACGTCTTCCACGTGTTTCCCGTTCATCTCTCCGACGTCGTGCATCTGTCCTCCTGATGTCGGGTAGAATGCTGTCTTGTCTATTATTACATATTCTCCGTCGACCTTCAGGACTTTTGCCTCGAAATCCAGTTTGTCGTGGCTTCCCCAGTACATTACCTCTGTGTCTGGTACCCCTTCTAGGTCCAGTGTCGTCTCCCTATGCGTCGCGAGTTTCTTCTCTTTCTGTTCGTGTCTTTCGCCTAATTTTTTGTAGAAATCATCAGGTATGATTATCATCTTCCCTGATTTCTTCGCCTCGTCTCTCACCATCTCTGGGCTTATTCCGTGTGAATCATAAAGTTCTACCAGCATATCGTCTGTCACGTCTTTGTCTATCACTCTGGCAACTATCTGTGCCGCTTTCTCTTTTGATGCCTTGTATTTCTCTGTCTCGACGTCGAGTATCTTGGCCACTTCTGCGAGGTTCTGTTTGAGTTCTGGGAACAGTTCTTTGAGCTCTTCTGCGTGCCACCCTGCCACTTCTTTCAGTTTCAGGTCCCAGCCGAACTGGTCGATGAATCCGAGCGCCCTTCTCAATATCACACGGAGGTTGTATCCTCCTCCGACATTTGATGGCAGTCCTCCGTCATTGAGTGCGACAAGCAGTGCTCGGGAATGCTCAGCGATGCTGTATATTGCCGTCATGGGCATTATCTTCTCTTTGAGCTCTTTCCCTTTCATGCCCATCTTTTTCCCTACCTCTTCCCATGCCTTGTTGATGTCTTCTACCTCGTCGATGTTGAGAAGAGATGAGTAAGGTGAGAATTTCTTGAATAGCTGGA
>DUGW01000076.1 GCA_013331125.1 Candidatus Woesearchaeota archaeon
TCCGTACATCTCGTCCTCTGTCATCGGCGCTGAGGGTCCGACATTTGTCGTCCCTCCTGCCCCGAATATCCCTACATCCTTGTATTTTACGGAATATCCGTGTATGTTCCTCGCTCCCGGGTCGTATAGTTCTGCCATGAATTCTGTCGTCGCCACGCTCTCATGGTTCCCTGGTATCAGCAGGACTTTCTTGTGCTTTTTCACGAATGGTCCTATTATGTTGTCTGTTGACTGCTCTGCCAGTGTCAGGTCTCCGCATAGCACCACCAGGTCCACGTCCTCATCTTCTGCCTGTTGTGCCAGCTTCTCTATCTGTTTCAGGTCTCCGTGTATGTCTGATGCTGCAAGTATCTTGAGCTGTTCTTCTTTGGGTTCTTCCTTGCCTGTCTTCTGCTTCTTTTTCTCTTTCTCTACCAGTTCTTCTGCGCTCATCTTTTCATTACCTTTTGATCACTGTCTTTTGATTATCTTCGCCTTCTTTCCGGTCAGCACGACCAATGTCGACGGTCTGCCAGAAATAAGACCATCATCCACTGCGAAGTCGACCACGCTTTTTATGTCTTGCGGAACCTTTTTCAACGAAACCAACGGTCTTTCTCCATGCCTGTTGACTGATGTGGTCACTATCGGCACGCCTGCCTCTTCAACGACGCCCGCAAACCAGTTCTTCGGCATCCTCACTCCCAGGCTTCCGCGTGAAACCTCTGTCGATACGCACCTCTTCTTCATCTTCATTATCAGGGTATATGCTCCTGGCAGTCTGTCCAGCCACCTGCCGACGACGCGGCAGTTCTCCCTGATCCATTCTTTCGACGGCGCTATCACAGAGAACGGCCCTCGCTCTCTCCCTTTCACTTCCCGTATGGCCCGGACAGGTCCTGGTTTCTTTGCATTGCATCCTATCCCGTACAATGTGTCTGTCGGGTAGATGAACACTGCTCCTTCTTTTATCCACCCTATGTATCTCTCTTTGTCTTTCAGGAACTCTTTTTTTGTCACTACTTTCATCTTCTTCCTTCCGGTTAGCTCGCCTGGCTCATTCGATGATGAAGTCCATGCCTTTCCTTGTCTCTTTCTGTTTCATCGTCTCTTTGGCTTTTGGCATCTCGTTCGTCGCGATGAATTCCAGGTCTTTGCCTGCCATCATGTCTTTCATTATCATCTGTTTCATCAGATGTATCGTCTGTTGTCTCCTGTGTTCCTCTTCTTCGCTCAGCTCTCCCTCTTTGCTGAGCAGTCCTGTCAGCCATTCCATCACTTTCTTCCACCTCTCGAATATGCTGTCCATATCGTCTTGTAGTCTCTGTCCATCAGCAGAGCTATCTCTTTGAAGCTTATCTTGTGCCTGTCTTTCAGGTATGCTACTACATGCTGCAGTGCTGTCTTCTTCCTGTCTTTCAGCAGAGCCACGGGTATCCTTATCTCGGCATCGCTCACATCCAGTCTTCCTTTGTGTTTTGCCTTTGCGTTCCTGTAACTGAGTCTCACTGNNAGTCCGTGCTTGAAGCAGCTTATTGGTATTGCATGTTCGCTTACCACCTTCTTTCCTTCTACTTCGTACACGCTGACCTCTTTCTTCAGGTATTCAAGGATCTCGAGTTTCTGCGCATCATCAAGATGTCTGATTATGTCTTTTACACTCTCTGTGCTTACCATGCGCGTTATTATTTAAGAACTTTTATTTAAATATTACGATTTATTGGTTAATAATGTTTACTTAATCTAAAGAAATAACTCATTATGGGTTAAAAAATACTACTTGATGGTTATTAATTACCACAAAACAGTTACATTAGTATACTAAAATCTACACTAATAACCAAGATTCACCAAAATATAGAACAATGAAAAGAATTAGTCCCGGGCTTTGGCCCGGGTGGGTAGGTTAGATAAACTATTTCAAAAGAGGTCGGCAGCAATGTGATTGGTATGGCCTATGCGCTCATATATCCTGAGATCAGCCCATAATCCATCATCTCATCTGGATCTACGTCTATCTCTTTGTTGTCTATCTCGTATATGTCGCCGATGTCGTCTTTTATGATGTCCTGCTCAAACTGCTGGATGAGCTGTAGTCTTTCGAAGTCCCTTACTTTCTTGAACCGTACTGTCATCTTATTCACCTCCGTAGATTCATATCCATGCATCACTGAACTGCATGTCGAATGTGCTCAGTCTGCTGCTCTCTGAACAGCTCCTCAGGCTTAGTGTCCTTATCTGGTTGAAGAACAGGTTCTGTATTGTCTTTTGTGTTGTGTCGCTTGGATCGTTCATGTAAACCACCTCCTTGGTCATGTTGATCTTATGGATGTGTGAGCGCAAGGCGGGCGTCAGGCCCGAGTGTCCCCGGCAATTGCCCGCCAAGATCGTGATGTTGGGTTATTGTTCTCAACTTGATGTAATACTCATTCCCCCAGACGTTTATATACCTCATTCTGCTCCATGTCCAGTGTCCAGTGGGTCCTATGCCTCACAGACTCTCTGCGTAAAGAATTCCTTCGCTAGAAATTTCACTAGACCTTCTGGAAGCTTTCCGACAACCAAAACAAATATAAACAAAAATATCTCAACTCTCTTTGAGGTGAGTGTATGTTCTTCACGAACTGGAGCTTGAAAAAGATGCAGAGGCAGGCGAATGATGCCTACCGCGCTAACCGGGAAGCAAACATGGCCATGTGGGCTTTGCAAGAGACGATGGGTGATTTTCTTGAGCAGGAACAACTAGGCAGGTTGGAGAGGACCAGTTTTCACTTGAAGGACCGTAACTGCAAGAATCTGGATGAATTATATGATAAATACGCGAAGAGAGCATTTGATGCGCTTTCAGTAGAATTGAAGAGGATCCTTAAGAATCCTGCTTTTGCTTTTGAAAGCGAGATCTTTCACAGGACTGCAGAGGATTTTCATCTTTCTTTGCCTGAGATGAAGGACCTTCCTGAAGAGGTCTATAAGCTCTCTAAACGATACGGTGATCTGATCAATTCCTGGAATTCAGAGAAATTGAATAAGAGGATAGCTCTTGTGAATCAGTTAGGTAAAGATGCGAATAAGCTTCTCAGGGATATCATGCTGTTCCTTCACTGGCTTGGCAGTCTTTTCATGGAGCGTAAGCGTGAGATGTACATCCTGAAGACTTCTGATGATTATGTCCGGCAGGAGATGGAACGTGAGAAACGAGAGGTGGATAAAGAGGCTGCTTGATATTTTTAGAAATATTTGCTTCTATTTTTTTATCTGAGCTCTAGAACTCTGTCAGCTTCTTCGTCGTCTGGTATGTGATTATGGAAGTCGTCCCTTCCGATCCGCCTTTTATCGTCTGTATCGTCACGAATTTCCCATCAGCGAGCTTCCTCATCTTCCGCTGGAATGATTTGTACACCAGGTTCCCTCCTTCTGCCTGGTATGTCTTGAACAGGTCTCCTATCTTCTGGCCTGAGTTCTTCTTCACTATCTCCAGCATCATCTTCATCTCGTCTTCCATATCCTCTTTCTTCTTCGCTGAGAACTCTTCGAGTTTCTCCATCGCTGCCTTTGCATGCTCTTCTGTTATCTTCTTCGACGACTTGCTCTCAGCTATCAGTGCTGCCTCTCTCAGCAGGTATATCCCTGTCCTTATGTCTTCCATCATGTGTGTCTTCTCTGCTATGATGTCCAATGCTCCCTGCTCAAGGGTCCCTGGTACCAGTGCATACTGTGCCCTCTCTTTGAGTATCCCTTTGATCTCGTTGAGGTTGTATTTCTTGAACTCCACCATCTCTGGTGTCAACCTGGACTTTATCCTCTGGTCCATGTCGAGTAACCAGTCCTTATGGTTTGTGATGAGGAAGATGCTCTTCTTGAAGATGTCCTCCAGTAAGGTATATAGGAAACCATAATCATCCACTTTATCGATCTCATCGAACGCGAACACCAATGGTTTCTTGTTAGCGAACTCCTTTACGACATCTAACAGTTCTTCAGTCCTTTTGTTATGCGTCAACCTATAGCCTAATGTCTCGCATATCTCCAGCACTATCTTGTATGATGTGTTCTTCTGCCAGCAGTTGACATATATCGGTATCACATCATCTGTCTCGTTCTCAAGGTCCCGGAACACCCATCTCATGGCTGCGGTCTTCCCGATGCCAGGAGCTCCGTGGATCAGAAGGTTTCGTCCGTTCCTGTTCTGCAGCAATGGCATGATGCATGTCGCCAGGTGTCTCTGCTCTCCTTCTCTGTATGGCAGCAATTTTGGGACAAAGTTATAATCGAGAGCGAACTCATTCAGAAACAATGATTCCCCGCTTTTTAACGCATCATTGAACAGACTCATCTATACACCCCTAAAGACAGAAGAAAAAGGCCCGATTTAAATAATTTTGTGTGGTCTTGCTTTGTTTTATGAGATATATATGGCCTTATACTATATAAGGTAAATTTCTTTATACTCTGTTACCTTTTCTTATCCCTGGTGTTTAGGCTTGGATTTGATCACAATGGCCTATACTACCGATGATGACTCTGGGGCAGGTAAGCGATTACCGCTTGATGAAGTTGTAGATGTTGAATTCAACGGATCAACGCACGATCTTATAATCAGAAGAAAAAGTCCTTTGTTTCCAGATTCTGATATTGCAGAACTACAAAGAACCAGGGTTTACCTCTCTTCTTACAGGTCCAATGTCTTCATTCCACCAGATATAACATCCTACCAGTATCTTATTAATGAGGAAGATGGTTGGGAGCTAAAGGTTTATTCGCCCCCTAAAAAAGATGCGAGTCTGGCTTCTACTGTTCTGAACCTGTTTATCTTCGGTTCTTTGGGTGCTGTCGCTGGCTATGTGGCTTCGAACAGTGTTGCTATGGCTCTGGGTGCCAGTCTAGGTGCGACTATTGGTTTTTTGGTTCCTGAAAGACAAAGGCTTTGGAATGCGATAAGTAAAGTTCTGTTTGAGAGCAAGCACGGTCTGAAGGGTCATGAAAGTTCAGATTACAGAAAGGACCGGTTGTATACCACAAACATCAAAAGGCAGACGGGAGGTTCGATACCTGTTGATAATCAAGTGAGGGTTAATCTGGGTTTTCGTGAGACTTATAAGAGAGTCTTTCCCATGGAATATCTGATTGGGCTAGAACAGGAACTGGTGAGGCTTTCCTCTGGCATACGAGATAAAAAGATTCATGATATGATTTTTGACGATGATGGTTCTATGCTTGCTCTAAGTCTTACTGAGACATTTGTTCTCACGAGAAGAGATGAACGGCTCAAGATACGGACGGGTGGTTTGTTTGAAGGTGACTCAAAAGGATTACAAGATATTATCGATGCCAAGTTATTTGCTTATGGGAACCGATTATCTTCGACAACGATTATTCATCTTGGTGATTATATCGATGAAGACTTTCGTGGTCAACAGAATCATGTTGCTTTGGTTCAATTAGAGAATACGCAGAGGGATTATGATACTTATCTCATAGGATTCTCTGGGGGAGAGTATTCGCTCATGAAGTTGATATAGGCTCTGTAACTTCTCTCAACTCTTCTTTCGATTTCAGATTCTGGAATCCTGTTCTTTTTTCCTATATGCCTTATCCTGGTGGCTGCTCGGTCATATAATATCCCTGGGACCCCTATCAGGATATCGTACCATGTCTTTCGCTCTTTTTCATGATAGGCTCCTGGAGTCATATCATTATATAAGTAATCGTACTATAAATATCTTTCCCAGAACTGAGTTATTAAATTCGGAAATTATCCGAAATAAGCTGAACTCAGAATGAAGCGATGCTACTTCCCTCCCCCTAATATCCTTTCCCTGACCTTGTTCACGTATTTGTGTGCCTCGTGGAGCGGTTCTGGCATCTTGTGCCCTCCTATGACCAGCTCTCTTGTCATCTTCTCTGCTGTCCTGAACCCGACCCTGTGTCCCGGACTCACGAATATCGGTTTTGCGTATTCTTTCGTGATGACCTCTAGCCCCAGCACTTCATCTCCTACCCATATCTTGCCGTCCTTTGTGTCTCCTAACAATGGCTTCTTCGCGACTCCGATTGTCGGCATGTCCAGGAGTATCCCGACATGTGATGCCAGTCCTATCTTTCTTGGGTGCAGTATTCCATGACCGTCTACAAACAGGAGGTCAGGTCTCTGCTCCAGCTTCCTCACAGCCTCTACTATCGCCGGTCCCTCCCTGTATGATAAGAATCCTGGTATGTATTGCATCTGTGCCTTCATCACTGCGTATTTTTTCTCTACTACCTTCAGTGTCTTCCTTTCAAGCACCACTACTGCAGAAATCACATCTTCATTTACGAATGCCTGGTCGACCCCGCCTACATAGTCGATCTCGTCAAACTCGTCCTTGACTATGACCTTCTTTGCGAGCCTGAGCTGTTCCTTTTCCAGGTCTTTGATGTTCATGCTATACCTCTCTTTTTGTCCGACTCTTTTTCATGAGAATACTGTAATCCTGTATTTATATTACTTTCGTTACTCTGTGCTAAGTTGAGGTCAGTGCCCTTTGTGAGACTCTTACTTATTACTTAGCAGGCCCGTTGGCGGGGGTTGCCCCATCCGGGGAGGCAGGGCTTTCGAGTATGGATGCGCTAGTCGAACCTGGCACTGACCCACGAAGTGAAACTTAGCACAGAGTCACTTTCGCCTGAACACCTTTTTCTGCACCCAAAGCATTGCATCTCCTAATGCTCCTACCGGACAGCAGCTGTTGCACCACACCCTCGGCACTATATAACTGAGAAGCAGGAACATGAAGAATACTCCCACGACTATCATCGACGGCCAGTAGAGCATGTGTGGCTGCACGCCTAATCTCTCTGTCCCCCAGCTGCTCTGTGTCATCCCGACCACAATAACGACCCCTGCCAACACAAGCCACCTTACTGCTCTGAGCACTTTCGGCAGGACCAGTTTCTTTGTCATTATCCTGTCCGAGCAGTCCTGCATCGTTCCCAATGGGCACATGTGGTTGCAGAAATGCCTGTTCCGCAGATTCATAAGGAAGAATCCTGAGAAGCTGTATGCTCTTGTCACTCCGAACACGCAGGGGTTTGGGCATATCCTGCAGAATATCATCGGAACCCCGAAATAGCAGCTGAATATCGGCAGCATAGCGAACGGGAAAAGCAGTACGAAGAACAGGACGCCCTTTGCCTTGTAGTATTTCTCTGGGAAGAACCTTCTGAACCCTACGATCAGCAGCCCGAATATCACTGCGGCATAGACGACAAGGTCATACCACATCCCTAGTGTGTAATACCTGACCATCCCCTCGCTGTAATACATGGTGATGAATCCGAACACAGCGATCATGGCTACGATCCCTGTCATCATGAAGAAGTCTTTTGCCCTCTTGTTGTNNGACAAGAATTCTTCCATATAAAAATTTAATGCGCCTGCTGTCGTACCCATTCCATGGCAAAAGTGTATGCTCCGCTTCCTCTTGTGTAGTCTGCTGGTGCTGTCTCTGTCACTCTTCCTTCTTTCTTCATCCTATCTGCGTATTCTCTCCTTCTCTCATCATTCTCGTCGAACACGAGCAGTGATGTGCCTCCTCTTTCTCTCATCATGTCGAAGGTCGGTTCGTCGCACTCGCTGTCTCCTATGTATAAGAATCTCTCCATCCCCACATGTTTTTCTGCCGTCCCTTCAAGCTGGGCAGCATTCATCAGCATGATCATCGGTTTCATCTCTCTTGTGACTATCATGGGCGCGTCGTTGAGATATTTCACCATCCCTTTTCCGTTGTAGAGTGATGTTGCATATATCCCTCCTCCTGTCTTTCTGACTGCCATGCCTATGCTTGCTATGCCTTCTATGATCTCTCTCATCCCCATGCTCACGACATCGACCCTGACTTTCGGTCTTTCGCTCATCGCGAGGTCTGTTAGGAATCCTCCGACCCCTCTGTACAGAGGCACCCTCGACCCGGATCTCTTCATCTCTTCTTTCGTGACTCCCTGTAGCTTTCCGTTGTTCACTTCCGAGAGGAACTGTAAGTAGAATGCCGGATCCCCCATCTCGAGCACCTCCTCAAGACACTTGACTTTCCTTATGAATCTCTCAAGTGTGATCCCTCTGCTCCTGAACAGGGGTTCCGGCGTCATCCTCGAGCATAATGTGTAGTCTGCATCCAACGCCACTACGCAGTCCGGTCTCTGTATAGAATTCATGTCTCTCCTCTCAACACCTGGATGCGACATCCCTCAACATGGTTATATTAGGCGTGTGAATTATTAATATTGGTGTGGTGAAAATCTTTACCTCCGTAGTTGCACGAGTTAACCTTTAAATACTACTTTATCTATGGTTCCTGTATGAGAAAGCACCACACTCCTGTCTACTTCCATCTTTTGGCTCTGGCAATAGGCGGTGTTGGCCTGTATTATCTCTGGCGTTACGCAGCCGGCATCCTCCAGCTTGGTGATTCTCCATTGCGGTGGGTGATCTATGTTCTCTTTGGTGCGCTCGCATTGGTAGCTCTTGGTCCTGTGCTTTACGGGGTCTTCTTCGTAGGCCGCGCCAGTGGCGAACTCCTTCCGAAAGAGGAATCTGACCAGCTCAAAGCGATAATAAAGAAGATGTTTGCAGAGACCGAGCATATCGTCCCTCCTCATCATGCTTACAGGGATCTCCAGCGCATCGCAGATGTGTTCAGGCATCAGCCTGATGGTCATGTCCCTCCAAGGCATCCGACTTCTGATGATTGGGACCATCTCCATGACCATCTTGAGGAGTATGATGAACGCAAGGCCCTGAGGACCCTTGACGTCGAGGATCTTGGCAGGACTGTCCATGACCTTTCCACCCATGCCCTTTGGTGGTATGAGAATGTAGAGAAGAAGTGGACTCTTGGTTCTATCGTCCTGCCTTATGATGTTGCGCATAGCTTGGACAAGCGCGTCCGTGAGTCATTCAGCAGAGTTGTCCCTTCTCCTCGTCACGCAAAGGCACTTGTTGACCATCTCCATTCAGCTTATCCTCATCTTTCCCGTCTCAAGCTCCTGGCAGAGGAGTTCAACAGTGTGGAGCAGAGGTTCCATGGCTCTCATAGGCAATTGACAAGGGTGCATTACAGGGAACGGAGACTTACTCCTCTTGAGGTCAAGGATTGGAGGAAGTTCCTGACCGACCTCCATGATCGTCTGGATAATTGTCTTCCTGGCAAGGACATTGAACAGCTTTTCCAGAATTATGATTCCCGTCTTGTATCATTTACCAATCACATAAGGCAGTATCTTGCCACTCTTTCCGGCTCTATCAAGCAGGATTCCTGGACAGTCAGCTCTGCCAATGCTTTCCTTCAGAGTTCTCTCACGCAACTTAAGCAGATGGGTGTTTTCTGCAGCCAGTTCAATGATCATATGAAACCCTCTGTCTCTCTTTCTCAGCCAGGATTCGATGATCTTAAGAGGTTCATAGGCGGAACTGATATCCGTCTTAAGAAAATAGCAGAATACACAAAAGAAAGGAAGCCTTTCAGTGTCAATGTCTAGATCATCTTCACGAACAGTCCTGCTCCATTGACTCCCAGAAGCACTATTGCCGTGACTGCTATCCCTGCAATCAACACTCCCAGTATTGATGCCAGTATGAATTTTTTGTATCCTAACCCTAGCAGGTATGAGCCTATTGCTCCGCTGTATACTCCTGAACCTGGCAACGGCACTCCTATGAACAGGGCTACTCCTATCCATCCGTACTTCTCTACCTTTGCCTCGATCTTCTTCTGTGTCTTCTCTACTGTCTTCTTCCATACCTTCTCAAGCCTTTTCCATCTTAGGAATAGGTGGAGCAACTTATCGATCAGGAAGTAGATCACAGGCCCCAGGACTGCGTTCGTGACTACGCAGATGACAAACACTGTCATCCAATGCAGGTCTGTCTTGAGTATCCCGTAAGGTATTGATGCCCTTAGTTCCAGGAACGGCAATAGTGTTATTGCTACCAATATTAGTATCTCGTTAAGCATGCTGCTACCCCTTTTTACCTTGTTTATAAAATCTGTGTATTTATACGTGTTTTTTGCATAAATCAGCCATTACAGGCTCTCAGAACCTTGAATACGGCCGCTGAAAGCAAAAACCTTAAATACTAGCGGATTTTTGGTATCTCTGAAAAGCTATTATACAGGGGGTATAAGGCTTATATTTATTCAATCGAATATGAGGTGACCAAATATGGCAGATCTATTGGTTGTGAAAGCTAAGTTGAAAGAAGTATGCCCAGGCTTCAATGTCGCTGGTGATTTGGCAGAGGCTCTGAGCGCTAAGGTCCAGTCNNTCCAGTCTGCAGTTGAGGATGCAGTCAAGAGAGCTGATTCTAACGGAAGGAAGACAGTCATGGGTAAGGACGTGCCTTTCTCATTCTCCTGTTCTGAGAAGCACGGGGAGAACCTGATAGTCAAGGCTAAGCTCAAGGGTGTCGCTTCCGGCGCTAATGTCGCTGGTGATCTTGCAGACTCCCTGAACTGCTATGCTCATGGTCTCTTGAAGGCTGCTTGCGCTCGCGCAGAAGGCAACCAGAGAAAGACAGTCATGGGTAAAGACCTGTAAATATAGGTCTATTTTTTAATTTTTTATCGTTTAATCAAGCTTCTTCTCATAATAATATAGCGCATGTCCCTTCTTGTATCCCTTTTTAGTGCTCCACTTCTGCATGTTCTTGTTGTTTGTCCTGACTATGCAGTTCAGGTGGTCCAGCCCTATCTTTCTGCAGTGTTCTTCATATCTCTCAAAAAGCATCGATCCGCATCCTTTCCCTT
>DUGW01000145.1 GCA_013331125.1 Candidatus Woesearchaeota archaeon
CTCAGATCATCGAGAACATCCGCGCAGTCCTGTATGAGAACTCTGATTACAGGCGTAAGTTCCTTGACAAGACAGGTCATCGTATCTATGACGGTTGGATCAGGGGCAAGAAGGAGGAGTGGGTCCGCATCTCTTATCTTGGCGGTGCCCGTCAGGTCGGAAGGTCTGCTGTCTTCCTGCAGACTCCTGAGTCCCGCATCCTTATGGACTGCGGCATCAACGTGGCCAGCGATACCCAGGCATACCCGCATCTTGATGCTCCTGAGTTCAAGCTTGATGAGCTTGACGCTGTGATAATCAGCCATTCGCATCTTGACCATACCGGTCTTGTGCCTTGGCTTTTCAAGATGGGTTATAGGGGTCCTGTCTACTGCACATTGCCGACGAGGGATGTGATGTCGCTTCTCCAGCTTGACATGGTCAAGATCATGAGGGGCGAAGGTAAGGAACCTATCTATACCTCTGATGATGTGAAGGAGATGGTGAAGCATACCATCACTCTTGAGTATGAGGAGGTCACTGATGTCACTCCTGATGTCCGTATCACCCTCTACAATGCAGGTCATATCCTTGGCAGTGCCATGGTGCATCTGCATATCGGTAACGGTCTGCATAACCTGCTCTACTCTGCTGACATGAAGTTTGCCAGGACCAGGCTTCTTGAGCCTGCCCATACCAGCTTCCCGAGGCTTGAGTCCCTGATGGTCGAGGCCACTTACGGCGGTAAGGAGAACGTCCTTCCTCCTGTGCGTGAGCAGGACCAGATAATGAAGGACATCATCAAGAACACTGTTGACAAGAAAGGCAAGATCCTCATCCCGACGCTCGGTTCCGGCCGTGCGCAGGAGGTCATGATGCTTGTCGAGGAGATGGTGCGCAAGGGAGATATCGATCCTATCCCTGTCTATATCGATGGTATGGTCTGGGATATCACTGCGATCCATACTGCCTATCCTGAGTTCCTGAACAGTTCTGTCAGGAAGCAGATCTTCCACAAGGACAACAACCCTTTCCTCTCTCCGATATTCAAGAGGGTGGGTTCTTCCAAGGAGCGTAAGCAGGTCATCGAGGAGGGTGGCAGCTGTGTGATCATCGCCACTTCTGGTATGCTTGTCGGTGGTCCTTCTGTCGAGTATCTCAAGGCTCTTGCTGACAGTCCTAACAATGCTCTGGTCTTCTCCTGTTATCAGGCAGAGGGCAGCATGGGTAAGAGGATCCGTGATGGTGAGCGTGAGATAATCATCGGTCATGACACTACCGGTAAGCCTGATGTCCTTAAGGTGAATATGGAGGTCTCCAAGATCGAGATCACCGGCCACTCTGACAGGCGTGAGCTTATGGCTTTCATCTCCAAGGTGGCTCCTCGTCCTAAGAAGATCATCATCAACCACGGTGAGAACTCTCGATGTCTTGACCTTGCGTCATCCATCCATAGGCAGTTCCGCGTGGAGACGATGGCTCCAAGGAACCTCGAGTCTGTCAGGCTGAGGTAAGACTTAGTCGCCTTGCAGGGTTGCCGCCTAGCGAGCTTCAGAATTATGAAGTGGCCCATATCGCAGTTGGGCAATATTGAGCGGCAGACCGTCCAGTGCGAGCGCGGCAACCATACCTACCTTTAATTTTTTGGATACTTTTTTATATATAGATTCTTTCTGGCTTCTTATGAGAGGAAAAAGGTGTCAACTGGTCGATGTCCTTGTAGTGGTCTTCATCCTCATCGCAGTCGGTGCTTTGGTGACCTTCTTCATCACCGGCGTACCTACTCAGACTGTCGATGCTCCTGTCATGCAGTTCAGTGCCGACGAGGGCATATTTGATGGTCAGTTAACCCTGATGTCCTATAATATCCATTATGGCTCTGGTTACACCAATGCCTACATCAAGGATGCTGAAGGTGATGCTGTCTTCCGCTATCTCAATGATGTTGCCGACATAATAAAGGATGCTGACATCGTCACTTTGCAGGAGGCTGACCGCTCAGTGAGAAGGTCTCATTTTGAGGATGAGGTCGGTTATCTTGCCCGCAAGGCTGGTTTCCGTTACGCGATATTCTCTGACAACTGGAACATCAGGCTGCTTCCGTTCATGGACCCTATCAAGTTCTCCAGGCTCCGTACAGGCCACGCAATCCTGAGTAAGTTCCCCATCAAACACCATGCCACCCTGCTCTTCACTAAACCTGAGGATGCCTCGTTCTGGCACAAGTGGTTCTTTGTCTGGCGTACCCAACAGTTCGCCGATATCAAGGTCGGCGACAGGGTCTTGAGGGTCTTCAATGTCCATCTGGAGTCTGAGTCCAAGGCTGACCGTGTGGACCAGGCCAAGCAGCTGAGTCTGTTCGCTGCCGCTTCTGATGAACCTATGGTGTTGATGGGTGATTTCAACGCCTTGATGCCTGAGGCTTCTAAGAAAGATTTCTCTGGTGAGGATTATCTTGATGACGCTACTATAGCTACCTTCCGTGAGATGAGTCAGGAGTTGGGTCTCAGGGAGCTCTTCCCTCCTCAACAATATACCAAGGATGAGAGCCGTTATTTCACATTCCCGTCAAGGGAGCCTGACCGTCGGCTTGATTATGTATTTTACTCTCAGGACATTGACATAGTCTCTGCCAAGGTGCTTTCTGATGATAAGATAAAAGAGGCTTCTGACCATCTTCCCACCAGGGTGGATATAAGTTTCAGATGATAAGTATAACATGCTTGATCGAGGTCTTATGATATGAAGATTCCGGACAACGCAAAGAGGGTTTTCAAGGGCAAGATTTTTGATGTCTATCAGTGGCCTCAGAGGATGTTTGACGGTAGTGTCGAGACCTTTGAGATGGTCAAGAGGCCTAACACTATCGAGGTCATACCTACCGTCGGTGATAGGATCTATATCGCTGAGCAGGAGCAGCCTAATTATGGCTTGAGGAAGTCGTTCTTCGGTGGTCGTCAGGAAGAGGGCGAGGAGCCTATCGACACTGCCAAGCGTGAGCTTCTTGAGGAGTCTGGTCTTGAGTCTGGTGACTGGGAGCTTATCAAGGTCTTCAGGCCGTTGTTCAAGCTTGAGTGGGAGGTCTATGTCTTTGTCGCGCGTAACTGCCGCAAGACCTCTGGTCAGAGACTTGATCCTGGTGAGCGTATCACCCCTGTCGCTGTCTCTTTTGATGAGTTTGTGGATTTTGTCTCTTCTCGTGATTTCTGGGGGCGTGAGTTCTCTGATGAGCTTTATAGGCTGAAGATCGAAGGCCGGCTTGATGAGATAAAGAAGAAGTTATTCCGTTGATCTTTCTGCGCAGGATTTTGAAGCATAATAGGCGACCTGTCCGAAAGCTACTCCTCCGTCTCCGCAAGGCACCTTCTCGTTGACGAGCACGCCTTTCTCGACGAGGTATTTGGTCATTATCTTGTTATAGGCACAGCCACCACTGAACACGATAGGCCTTCCCTGGGCATGCTCTGCTGCCATCATATAGAGCCCTTTTGCTATGTACATCTGCACAGTCGCTGCCAGTCTTGCCGGGTCTTTGTCTGAATTCAGGACTAGCCATTTGAACAGCGGTGTCGTGAGCAGCACATCCAGGTCTCCGTTCCTGTTTATCACTGGCTCTATCTCGTACGGCTCTGCGCTCTTCGCTTCGAGCATCATCGCAGGTCTTCCTTCGTATGTCCTCTCTTCGCATATCCCCAGGAATGCAGCTGCTGCATCCAGCACCCTTCCGCAGCTTGTTGTTGTCGGGCAGTTGAATCCTGCTGCCATCTGCCTTTCTAGTCCTGTCACGAGTTCTCCGTCGAAGTGCTGGAGCATTATCTTCCTCATCCCTTCTTCTGTCATGAATTTGCTGAGTATCGACATGAGCATCCTTGCTGGTCTCTGTGCTGCTGCGTCTCCTCCTAGTTGCACGTGCTCTTCGAGATGAGCCACTCTCTTGTCGTCGATGAATATCTCTCCTCCCCATATGTTTCCGTCCTCTCCATAGCCTAGTCCGTCGCATACTATGGCTGCGAAGCTCTTGAGTCCGTGTTCCGCAGCTGCTGCATATGCGTGTGCCTTGTGGTGCTGTACCTTCACGAGCTGCGCGCCCAGCTCTTTTGCCAGCTCTTCTGCGTATGCGGTTGTGTTGTACCCTGGATGCATGTCGCATATCACTGTCTTGACCGTGTCTGACCTGAGTCCTGACATATCAAGCGCTTTTTTGACTGCTTTTTTCATGTTCTCGTATGAATCATAGTTTGATAAGGTCCCCATGTGTTGTGAAAGTATTGCCCTTCCGTCTTTGACTATGCAGAATGTGTTGTTCATCTCTGCGCCTAGTGCCACTGCATCTCCCAGCTCAGGAGGCCATGGTAGAGGTATTGATTTCGGCACGTATCCCCTGCTTCTCCTTATCATGAGTGTCTTTCCTGCGACTTCTTTGATGACTGAATCGTCGACGTGATTCAGTATCTTCCTGTCATGGTCGAGTATGTGTCCTACGAACTGCTGTTGTTTCTCTGTCGTTATCGGCCAGTCTGGCATGTTTGCTGATGTCATGACCAGCGGCGTGTCCAGGTGTTCGAAGAGGAGGTGGTGTAGTGCTGTGTAAGGCAGCATGACCCCTATGGTGTCCAGTTCACTTACAGACACCAGATCTTTCTTTTTCTTCAGCAGGACTATCGGCCGTTCTACACTCTCAAGCAGTCTCTGTTCCTTGTCTGATACCTCTGCTATCTCTCTTGCCATCTCGGCATCTTTTACCATGACTGCGTATGGTTTGTGTTGCCGTCGTGTGATGTCTCGCACCCGTCTTGCAGTGTCTGCCCTTGCTGCCAGGTGGAACCCTCCGACACCTTTCACTGCCACGACCTCTCCCTTGGCTATGAGTTCTGCTGCCTCTTTTATCCCTCCGCTCGGTTTTCCGTCGGAGTGCAATGTTATCTTGGGTCCGCAGTCGTGGCATGCTATTGTCTGTGCGTGGTATCTCCTGTCTGTCGGGTTGGTGTATTCTTTCCTGCATTCTTTGCACATCTTGAACTCTTCCATCGACGTGGTCTCCCTGTCATAGGGGCTTCTCTCTGCTATCGAGAATCTTGGTCCGCAGTTTGTGCATGTTATGAAGAAGTATCCTTCGCGTCTGTCTCCTTTTTTCTTGAGTTCGCGTAGGCAGTCTTCGCATAGGAACAGGTCTGGCGGTATCTCTGCTGATCCTTTCTCCTGACCTCTGCCTGAGCTCTGGATTATCGAGAATCCTTCTATCTCCATCTCGACGGGTTCTGCGCTGTAGGAGTCTATCCTTGCCAGTGGCGGTATGTCTTTCAGGAGTTCCAGGAACGCGTCATCGTCGTCCACGACGACTGTCACTCCGTCCCCTGTGTTCTGCACGTAACCGTTGAGTCCTGCCTTTACGCATGCGTTGTATATGTATGGCCTGAATCCCACTCCCTGCACGACCCCCTTTATAAGGAATTTATACATAAGTTTGATAAACCCCGTCCGGTATTTATAGTTTTATGATTTACATCCTATGCTTCGGTAACCCGTATATAGAGTCTGACAGCCTCGCTCTTCAGGTCGCTGATCATTTCCAGCACCACCCCATAAAAGATGTCGAGTTTGTCAAGTGCATCGCTCCTGATGAGGTCTTCAACTATGTCGACAAGGATTTCTACATCCTTGACGTGGTGCAGGGCATAAAGGAGGTCACCATGATTGATGACATTGATGTCCTTGCCAATGAACCCAAGGCCACTGCCCATGATTTTGATCTCGGCTTCTTCCTCCGCATGATGAAGGAGATGGGCAGGTTAAAGAAGGTGAGGATCATCGGGATCCCTATGGGTAAGAAAGTTGAAGGATTGAAAGAGAAGATAGTAGAACTGATATCATGATCTTTTTCTGCGCAACTTCGCTTCAAAGAACATTAGTAAGAGCTGGGTGATGATTGCCCCGGCAAAGATGAATATTATCCCTTTTGTACCCCATCTTCTTCCTAGCAGAAGTGAAATACCTGAAGCGATCACCAAAGCTAATATCAGACTGATGGCAAAACTCTGGAGGATACCATGTGCCTTTTCCTTCTTTTCATGGGAACTTATCT
>DUGW01000155.1 GCA_013331125.1 Candidatus Woesearchaeota archaeon
AGATCTGGGCCCCTAAGGACAGTTCTGTCAGGAAGTACGCGTGCCCCGACAAGCTTAATGAAGTATATGATCATGTCATGGCAACAGGAACTCCTCAGAACTGATAAAGGTGAAAAGAAATGAACCCACTAAAAACACTATACACTGGACTGATGGTTACAGCTTTATCGAGTGGCTGCAGTGATTGGGGTTTTAAGACCCAATACGAATTCAATGTGCCTGAAGCAAAAGGGCTTGATGTTTATATTGCGCACAATAATGCTGATTCCAGAAAAAATATGACTATTGGAGAGATGGATGAGTCTAAACGCGAGTTTCATAGAGAAAAAGATGTATTGTATGTAGAGGATCATGATGGAGACAATAGGTTTGAGAACATGAAACTCAGATGTGCTCCTGGAAGCCCTCTCGAAGAGCTGGCCAACCCTGCCAGTATTAAATTGATATTTGAGGCTGCTGAAAGGCGAGCCAAGAAGTAACCTAATGATTTAAATACCACCTCATTGAGAGATATGCGGCGAATACATATGTACATATGTTTTTAAACGCATAATACGAGGTGTAAAAGAGATGTCTATAAACCACAAGATTGCTTATGCATTGGTGGGTGGCGCTATTGCGCTCAGCAGTTGCAGACCTGAATTCGGTCCGCAGACAATCATTGTCAGGAACATGCCTGAGGCAGGCGGTTATGATGTGATGGTCTCGTACCCTCCGAACAGCAACAGGATTAGGTCCAGTATGAAGGTGGGGAAGATAAGCGAAGGCAACCTGTTCAATGAGGTTGTGTCTTCACAGGACTACAACGGGGACAAGAGACCTGAGCTGATAGATCTTTCGATGTGCCCTACTGGAAGCTCACTGGAGGATATGGCGACGCCCGACAGTCTTCAACGCATATTGGTTGCAGTTGAGGATGGTGAAAAGAAAAAGACAGATGAGAAAGAAGAGGCAGGATTTTCATTTTACTGGAGAAAATAATATGATCAGGAGATTGGTAGCAACATTGAGAGAATATATTCCTTCGAATAGGGGTTACCCTCTAAGCGTTGATGATGGCTTCGATGAGACTGCCTTGTGTGCGCGTCTTGAAGAGCGTGCCAGGAAAGGAGAAGAAGCATCCAGGATGGTCAGGCTGAGGGAAGAGAAAAGGCTGGGTGAATTATTTGAGCCTGAGTCGATAGTCAAACATAACCTGCTCAAGATGGTGTGTATAGACGAAGGATGTATGCCGCCTTACATAGTGCAGAGCGAGAGCATGGGTGGCAATGCAGGTACTTGGGGTTCATTCCCTTGCGTTGGTGCAAATTTCATCTATGACAGGATGGGGGGGAAGATAGAGCATTTCGGGAATATTCAATACGCACCAAGACACCTTATTAACGGCAAGTTTGCAGAGGGCACATTCAAATTGGCCTGTAAGATAGACTTCCATTCTATACCTCCTTCTACACAGTACAGGGTAGTCAAAACTCCTAGTTTCACCCCTGCAACAGATATTGCTAGACAGGCTCTCGAAGAGACTGTAGAACAATACAATAAGATATATGGTATTAATCTGTTGAGGTAATGTCTATGATTGTAGAACGTATTTCTAAAACAGATCTTGACGCTGCTGTCGAACTTACTTTCGAGACTGTTTCAAGAGAAGGGATTTGTAAAGACAAACTTCCTAACCAAGTTCTTTTCAGCCATATAAAAGATATTGGATTAAATTATGATGATTCCAATCTTTGTTGGAATGCTTTGTGGAAGAAGTACAATGCAGAGCTTAAAGAGTTAGGCTATGTTCCGGGATACTGACGGTCTTTCAACAATCTTTAGAAAAAATTCATTTTTCTTCTTTCAATTCTTGATTGTTTTTTCATAATTTCCGCGTTGGATGTATTCCACTATCAGATCAGCCTCTTCACCGACAATAGGTGGGTTCACAGCAATGCATGCTATGACGTGGACCAGCAGTTCGCGGACTTGTTTGTATTCCTTCGCGTCTTGACTGCAGTCAGGTTCTATGCACGAATAATACTCTCTATGGCTGATGGATAGGTAGCATCTGTCAAGTTTATTTGTCTCAAGACCCAGGATGAACTCAAGACCGTCTATTTTTACTGTTGTGCAGAAATATTTCAGTTGATCGCATCCTGTAGGGTGGATATAGCGCCAGCGATAGCTTTCAACACCAAGTTCTATAAGTTCAGTCAATGTCTCTTCTTCTGTNNTGTCTTGACTATCTCGACGATGTCCAGCAATGTCTTGTCTTCAACACTCTCAGCCAATATAGAGCCTTTCCAATATGTCTCTGCAATGTGCAGCGGAGGGTAATATGTGTCAAGTCTCTCTGATAAAGAGCTACGCATGACATTCACCTGAATTCATCACAACTGGCTAAAAAATCAGTCAGTGTATCTCCTGAATGTGTAGTCGCAGTTCCCGTCAAAACCAAAATCATCCTCTACAACAGAGTATGTTCCTGCAGATACAGAAGAACCGCCAGTCGCTGTAACCTCTGTGACAATACCTACATGTCCGCTGTATGCTGAGTTGACATTTGATGCCCTGCATGCCACGACATCGCCTGGCAGAGGCTCTTCGACAACATCCCAGTGGTCGATATCTCTTGTGGTGTCTGCCCAGTTGCCTGCGCGCAAAGGCCATTCACTTCCCTCGCTGTTCATAGGTGCGGGCAGTCCTGCCTCATTGAGTTTGTTGTTCACATATAGATTGCATTTGTAGGTTTCAGCTCCGAAATCTCCGCCGTAATCGTTCTCTTTGCTGGCAGCCCATGCATAATCAGTCCTTCCGACATCATCATTGACGTCGGCTAACATCGAGTTGACCTCGAAAGGCCAGGGTTCGTCCTCAGGGACCTCTGGGTTGAAACGCAGTGTGCATCTGTCATTCTCAAGAGGGTCCCCTGGTTCGCAACAGACTCCTCTGTCCCAGTTGAAAAATGAGTACCAGTGCGCGTTTGATATGCACTCAAGGCCATCTTCACAGCCTATTCCGTCTCCGCATTCCTGGTTCCATCCTGCGGTTTCCTCAGGAGCTACGCATGTCTGTCCGACGAGTGTGCTTCCTTGTGGGCAGCACTTGGTCGTGTCTGATACGAGCCTTGAAAATACTCCTGACGGCAGGCATACGCTGCCTGTGCCGCAGTCATCGTCAGAGTCGCAGTTCAGCACCATCCGTATGATCTGTTTCTCTTCTTCCTCTGGCTCTCCTTCGCCGGCAGGATGGGTCATCTGCATCTCATCTGCAAATGTTTCTGGTTCCATTCCTGCNNGATTTCAATGTAAGCAGAGCAGGGTTTGAAGGCGCAGCAGGAGCAGGGATTACTATTGTCTGCGCAGGGGTCTGACTGACTACATTCCTTCTTCCTCCGCCACCTCCTGATCCGCCAGAGCTGCCTGAAGTAGGCACATTCGCAGGAGGTGGAAGTTCAATTACTGGTGTTATCTCCTCGACATTGAATCTCACAGCCCCTTCGAGGATTGCATAATCATGCGACCCCTTCTGCACTCCGTCCATTATATAGAAACCAACAGCAGAATTTGGGATGGTTGCATGGGTATGTACAAAGGTGCCAGATGTAATGTTGGTCATGTTGACGTATTCATTCTTGCTATAACGTGTGTCAGGGTCATGTATTATGATAAAGTCAGGGTTTGTATTACCATTGCTGTCAAGACCGAAACCTACTGCAGTGACCCAATGACCTCCACTACGATTATATGTATCTCTGCTTTCGTCATACTTGTACCAACCAAGATGAAGCAGAACACCTGAATAATTCTTTACCCCTTCCTTTATCCAGTCGAGCTCAGGAGCAGTCACGTCGGTATCATACTGATCCTCAACAGGTTTCCAGCCTTGGAATCGCATTGATGTGACTTCATAACCTCTGTCTGTGATATAGTCATCCAATCCAGAAACTAATTTTATTGGATCTGTCGCCCCAACAGCAGTGGTATCCATGTAGTCTGATACGCTCAAATTATGTATTACATATTTCAATGCCTCTGTTTGGGTTCCATTTGAAAGATTGGTGAAACCGTTTTCATAAAGCCAGACTACGATATTTGATGCTGAAGAAGGGCCGCAAAAATAATCTCCGGGAACTTTATGTCCTGGTAGATCAAGATAAGTGTCCCTTTGAAACACATCAGGTATTGCATTCATGTTATCGATAAAATAATCTGTCGGTTCAGGCAGTTCAGGCTCATCGCAGTCAGGTATTATGAGCGAGACTGTGCCTGTCAGCTTGTTGTAGTTGTAGTTTACTGCGATGTTTATCGGATATGTGTCTGGATCAGCATTTGGAGGGACAGTCACCGGCATCTCTTTTACGTAAGTGTCATGTCCTTCTATTGTGACGCCGGTGTACGACATGCCTGTCGCAAGCCCTGGTGACCAGAAACCGATTCCGACATCCTCTGCGTCCAGGTCTCCGCTGTTCGATACGCGCAATGTTATCACGACATCATCTTCAGCATCGCAGCTTAATGCATTAGGAGTTATTGTCAATCCTGTTATGCTTATGCTGGCTGGCTGCTGTATAGGTGGCTCTTCCCATCCGCATGATTCTGAGTCTGGTATTATAGTTGTGTAGCTGCACTCTCCATCTGAGCAGCTTCCGTCGGAATACTCTGTTGTGCCTTCGCATTTATCCTCGCAGAGCATGAATGCGCAGGGATCGTATCCACAGATTGTGCTCATCGGCTCAAGTGTGTAGTGGCAACTACCGTCAGAGCAATAACCATTGTACTTCCAGGTGGTGCCTTCGCATTTATCATCGCACACTACACCATCGCAAGGGTCTACAGGGTCTGGTTCTTGTTCTTGCCCGTCGAAATAATCCCTTATGCCTTCTCTCAACGCCTGTGATGATGCAGCTAAGTAATCATCGCTGTAAAGCAGGTCTCTGAAGTTTGAATAGGTCTCTCCTTCAAACGTGACCTGTCTGACTCTGTCTAAAAATTCCATCTCAACAAGGCAGGCCGGTCCGTCTCTTGACCTTAGGACACCCAGACTGCCTGGTGCAGATGCTGTGTCTGGCTTCACTCCCCTGTTATTGCTTGGTAATATTCCTACGACGTGTGGCAGCACTTCTTCACACAGAACAAGGTCATCAGCATCGTAATAGAATGCTTCAGATCCCTCTGCTGTTGTGTCGAACGCATTGAAGTGTATTGAAAGCAGTATGTCTGCGCCCAATCCGTCTGCATAATTTGCCCTTTGGTCAACACTAAGGTCTGAAGACGTTTCATAGACATCAAAACCATCCTCTTCCAGCAATGGCTTCAAGGCAGCTGATATTCTGTGGTTCAGTATTCCCTCGTCGGTTGAAAGTGCGTGCCCTGGGTCCAGGACGATTATACCTGAGTAGATCGGCTCAACAGGCGGTTCATACCCGCAGTCAGGGCTGAACAGGTCAACATCATAATAGCACAGTCCATTCACGCATCTTCCGTTTGTGTAGCTGGCCGTGTTTTCGCAATAGTCATCGCATCCACCTTCGCAAGTGGTGTTTGTAGGGGGCTCGTAACCGCACTCTGTGGAATCAATCTCTATCTGGTAATTGCAGATTCCGTCGACGCACTGGCCGCTGTGGTTTAGGGTGGTGCCATCACAAACATCATCGCACACAATGCCTGCACATGGATCTGCAGGAGCTATGACATCTATGAATAATGTCCTTTCATTGTTGCTTTCATCTGTCTCATCCACTTCATCACCTGTGTCTGTGAGGACTCTTGCAAGGTGTCTCCCTTCGGT
>DUGW01000203.1 GCA_013331125.1 Candidatus Woesearchaeota archaeon
CCGGGTTCAGCTGTACCTCTATTATGTCATCCAGTCCGTCAGTGTAGTCGACATCATATCCTCTTATCTCTAATCCTGGTGTCCCTGATTCTGTGAAGAATATGTACTCGAGGTCGCCTGAACATCCTTTTCCGTCAAAACTGAGGCTTACTATCCTCAGTCCGCTGAATCTTGGGTTGAGTCTGAAATGTTGGTATGATACTGGCTGTGATATCGGCCATGTCCTCCTGTCTATCCCGTTCTTCGGGCTCTGTGACTGCCATTCATACTGCCAGTAGTCTGCTGTGACATTCTCTTTTCCAAGAAGGTCTATGTCATCTTTCTTGAACGTGTCGTGCTTGACCAGGTCCTGCACCTTGAACATGAGCTCTGTCTCCACCTTTGGCTGTATCTCTATAGGTACTGCCACTGTCGGCCCTGTTATCCAGGTGCATTCCCACAGCCTCTTGCTCATGTCGCTCCTTAGCTTGTTGATGAATATTGACAGGTTATAGTCTGTTGTCGTGAATTCCTTGCATGTTCCCGGGTCTGCCTCGTGTCCTGGGAATTCCTTGAGGACTTTTGACAGGTTTGCCCATGCCCTGACAGGCGTGAAATCCTCTACATAGAGTCTTATCACCATCGGTTCTCCTGATGCTACCTGTTGTCTTGCCTTTTCGTCCCTTCCTCCTCCTTTTGTCTCTGTGTATCTTATCTCTTGTCCTCCCTGTAGTCCGGTCGTCGCTTCCCAGTATAGTATCTCTGGCTTCTTCTGGTCTGTGTAGAACACCCCTCTGAACACTTCCAGTGGGTTTCCTGCGTCGTCTTTGCTTGCCGCTGCTGTGCTGAGTGTTATCGCTGATCCGTCTGCGCTGCTGCTTGCCAGGTTCTCCCATGTGCACTTCCATCCTGGTGCGCATTTGTTTGCCTGTGCGATGGTCAGCTGTGAGCCCCATACTGCCTGTGCTCCGAGTCCTCTTATGTCTATGGATACCTGTCTGCTCGCGAATCCGGATGTCGCTTCCTCTATGTCGAGGTGTACCCTGTTCCCTGTGGTGTTGAGCCAGAACAGTCCTCTGTCGTCGGTGAAGTCTGTGTACATCTTTTTGGCTTTCGGTGCTACATTGTCGAATCCTATGTTGAGTGACTTGGTCGTCTGCAGCTCATTGTCGTGTATGTCCATGGCAGTCACTTCTATGTTGACTGGCCTGGACTTTGTCATTATGAAGAATACCTGTGCTTCGCATGTGTATTTTGTGTCATACACTTTTGCGCATGGTGCGGCTATGTTTGATAGTTGTGCCTGTTGGTCTGCCCTCTCTGAGAGGTCTGATGCATTTATGTAGATGACTGGGTTTATGGTCTGTGCATTCTCCGGGTCTTTCAGCCCGCTGTCTTCTGTGAGGTTCACCACGAGTTTGACCGCTCCCAGTGGCTGTCCGTTTGAGTATTTTATCTCTATCTTTCCTGCGCCTGTCAGTGCTGCTCCTGTTATCTCTGGGGGTTTTGCGTCTATCTTCACGTCGGCGCAGCTGGTCGATGTCATTCCCATCCTGTCTGCTGCGACTACGCATATGTGTTTTGTAGCCACCTGTCCCTCAGAGACGACCCCTGTCAGGTTGACTATCCCTCTCACAGAGCAGTCTGGTGTTATGTTCTCCTGTTTGCCTATGACATCCTCTCCCACCTTGAATGTGAGGCTTGTCACTCCTGAGCATTTGTTTGCGCATAATGGGTCGCTGCATGCTTCGTCTGATACCTGGTATGCTGCCTCCACCAGCCCTTCTGGTTTTGGTGTGTACTTGATGCTGTTTATCGTGGGCGGCAGGTGGTCGACGAGTATCTGCAGCTGTGCCGGTGTGGACATGGGTTGGTTTCCGTCCCCGAATACCTGTATGTTTGTCTGTATCACTCCTATCGCTGCCGGCAGTTCTGTCTCTGGGTATGTGCTCTTGCATATTGAAGTGGTCGTCTGCGGGTCCACGATTGAGCATTCGAACGGTCTTGTCGGGTCTTCCAGTGCCTTGACCTGGTTCGGTCCGAGTTCTGGGTCTTCAGGGTGTGTCACTGAGACCTCGACTGTCGTCGTGTCTTTCGGCGCCCTGAATCCTGCTATCCCTTTGGATCCGTATGTCTTTATCGGTACGTTGATGGTCGCTGCCCATGCGTTCGCAGAGCATAGGGGAAGCATGACTATCAGGAATATCATGAATGCTGCGATATTGTATATTGTCTCTTTCTTCATGTTCTTCCCTTCACTCATTGGCTCCATTCAGGTTCTAGCTCTGTCCTGTACGCATTGCTTGCGTCCTCTTGTTCGCTTACCTGTTCCAGTGATGGTCCTGCCCCGAACTCCCTGGAATGGGTGGTCGGTGTCGGCCATTTCAGTATCTTGAACTTGACCCTGCTGTTGAATCTCAGCTGTTCTTCTGTGACTTCCCAGTATCCTGTGATGTTGTTGAACATCACTCCTCCTGCCAGCCACTGGTCAATCACCGATTCATTCATCTTTATGACTTTGCTCTTCATGAATGGGATCGGCACTGTCTTTGTCTCTTCAGGTATCACTATCTGTTTGTTGAGCATGAGGAAGCCGTTGACTTCGTATTTTCCTGGTACCAGGAGCATCTCCTGCGGTCCTGACGTCGCGTTGTATGTCAGGTAGCTTTCGAACTCTCCGTATGTCTCGTCAGGTATCCTGCTGAATGTCATGACCACAGACTCGGTCTGCGGGCTCAGTGAGCTTATCGGCACCTGTGGTAATATATATACTCCCTGCTGGTATGTCAGTGTCAGCGGGTTTACCGTGGCGTTCACGATGAATATTGGCATCATCTCGATTGTGTATTCGCCTTCTTCGTCCAGGAATGCCCCTATCGGCATCCTTACCGGCAGGTAGCCGTCCTTGACCACGCTTATCTCTCCTATCCCGACAGGGAATTTCTCTGTCACTATCGTCCTTCCCTCTCCGTCAAGTTCTGTCGTCGCTATGAAGCAGCTCTCGTCGCCTGCTATGAATTCAATGTTTGACCCTCCGATGCCCAGGCCTGTGAACTTGTCCTTGACCTCTATCTTTATCGGTCCTGCGTTCCTCTGTCTTGCGTCGCAGAGCATTGATGGCTGCGGGTAAGGTATAGACCCTTGCCATGATGCATTCATCGGCGCGTTCTTCCTTACGTTTGCCTCTATCGCGAAATTGAATGAGTACCCCTGTCCTCCGAGTGCGTATGGATCTTTTATCGTCACCAGGACCGGGAACGAGTATGAGTAATAGAACCTGTAGTTCTTCATGCCTATCAGGTCGAACAGGAATCCTGTGACCAGGGCTCCCATCTTCTCTGGCTGGAGCACTTCCTGTCCTCCGTTTATCTTGAGCCAGATCGGCCACCAGTCCAGGTATGAGAACCTTGCTTCGAGGGTCTCGTACTGGTTGGTCAGGTTCGGCAGTATCCATGCCTTGTCCATGTACCCTGTCGCTACATGGTCCACCCCTTCGTCGTCAAGTATGATATGCCTCCTGAAGTTGCCTGTGTTGAATACCTGCAGCATGGAGATGCCTGGTGGCAGCACGTTCGCTTCCATCCTCTGCTGTGTCTCTGTCTTTGTCCATATGAGGTATCCTGAGTCTGTGCCCATGTCCAGGTGTCCCATCGGCGGCAATCTCTCCATAGATACTGGTTTTGAGTAGAATGATACCAGGTTGAGTGAGTGGTACTCGATGAATTTCTGGTCTATCTCGTACTGCATGATGTCATTGGCCAGGTTGTATATCTCTTTCATGGATATGTCGACCTTTGTGAAGTACTGTTTCACCTCTGTTGTCCTTCCTGACCTCTCTGCATCCAATGGGTATTCGAGCAGGACTGCGACGTCGTTCTCTGTCACTCTCACCTCTGGGACTATATCCCCTTTTGGTGTGATTGTGAATCCCTGCTGTTCGAATGTCTGGAATCCCTGTATGCATCTTCCGAGGTTGTTCTTTATGTATCTCTCTGCCTGGTGTTCGAGTGAGTTCATCCCCTGGCCTTTTGTCAGTGGTGGCTTGTTGCTCTCGAACTGGCACTCTTCGAGGCATCTGTTCGGGCTCTTGAGATACCACCAGTATGGTACCAGCCCTTCTTTTCTTCCTGTCACTGAAAGTGCTTCTGATTCTGTCGGGAACGGTCCTGCGAAGAACATCCTGCCGTAGTCTGTTGTGCTTGGGTCTATGTACCCTCCGTGCGCTCCTGCGTGTATGAGTGCCTCTGTCGCTATCTTGTTCAGGCAGTTTTCCACATACAGTTTTATCGGCTGTGCTTCCAAGGGTACTTCCTCCACTGCTGGTGCGAACTCTGCCGGCAGCCCTGCAGTCACCTGGTTCTTGATATATACTATCAGTGCGCTGCTGAACAGCAGTATGATTCCTATTATCATGAATACTGTGATCTGGGCTTTCTTGCCCATCCATTTTTCTCCTCTTTTTTTCTGAACCATTTTTCCAGTTCGGACGACCGAGCTTTGCGAGTGTCGTCCTTGACTAACGTGCCAGCTTAGTTACGAAGCTGTCATGAATAGGGTGATCTGGGCTTTCTTGCCCATGACCTTTGAATTACCTCTTTTCCCTCTTTTTTCCATGTTTAACACTTGATGATCGTGATTCTGGTCATGCGCTGAATCCTGTTGTCCTCATGCATGCCAGCCTGTAAAAGTCTGACTGTATCCTGTCGCACAGCCCTTCTGTGCTCCCTTCATTGTTGTATGTCCTTGCCGTGACCAGCACCAGGTAGCATACGTCTTTCTGCGGTCCTTCTTCCTTGTCGCAGACGGATTCTCCTTTCGCGATGTTTCCCTGCAGTCCCTTGACTGCCTTGTCTACCATCACCTTTGACTCGCCGTAGAACTGCATCCCTACTGTGCTTCCGACGAGTATCGCTACCACCCAGAATGTGGCTAGTGCGTATAGGAATATCTTGTCTCTCTGCTGTATCGGCCTGTCGTGGTAGCTCTTCGCGAAGAAGTATTTCCTCTCGTGGAGTATGTACCATATGACCAGTACGTTCATGAATATGATCGATACGAATGACAGCATTAGCAGCTTCTTGAATGCCGGTATCTCTGCCCCTTCCAGCAGTGTCAGTGATAGCAGCGAGTTCATCGCTGAGAACCCGAAGAAGCTTATCGCAAGGTCGAACGTGTACCATTTCCTCTTCCAGAAGCCGTATATCATGAACAGCACCAAAACCAGCAGCATCGAGTTGATTATCAGTGCCTTGCTTCCTGTGACCAGTTTTCCGAACAGTATCGTTGTCGGGAATGAGAGCCCGCTCAGGAATGACAGCAGGTACAGTGCTGATATGAATATGAGGTAGCCTATCATGAATTTTATGCCTAGGGGTATCTTGTATTTTCCGATGTGCCTCGGCGAGGGTACGAAGAATTCCTCTTCCAGTTCGTGTTCGACCTTCTTTCCCTCTACAAGCACTTCTTTCTCTACTTTCTTGGCCTCTTTCTCTACCTCTCTCTCGACTTTCTTGAGTTCAGAAGGTCTTGCTTTCGCTTTCTTGTGCACTCGGGATGTCTTTCTCTTTCCGGCCTTGTTTGCACTCTCAGAACTAGTCTTTCTCTCTACTTCGGCCCTCTTTTTACCCCTTTTTTCTGTCATCCAAAAAACCTTTCAGTGCGTATCTGGTTGTTCATCTTCGACCTTTTTCTAGTCCAGATAGGTCTTGGATTTAACCTGACACCTTCCCCCTAATAAACCACAGAGGATACCAGAATGGTTTCTGTTTATAAATATTTCTTTTTTGCTTTTTGTAGGTACATTATATAGTTCAGCCAAAGAAAGAATGTGTTTTATTATCGTAAAGTGATAAAAAAATAATTATCTGTTTGTTTTATGAATCATTCACTGATAGGCCTGCCTAGAGTGATCTTGCGCTTACTCTCTTCTTGCCTTTTGCAAGAGGGACTTTGCTTTTGGTTAGATCCAAACCTGTTTCCACCAATCTGACTGATGCAACTTTTTTTACTGCTGCTTTGTCTGTTAATCTTGCTTTTGCCGCCATGTTTGTCCACCTCTGGATTATTTTTTATGGATATTGACTTATCTTGTTTAAATACTTTTCTCTCACTTGATTTGGCTTTCACTATCTTTTGTTTAACTTAACAGCTTTCTGTATTTTGCGTTCTTTATGAGCCCCTTGTGCGTCCCTTCAGTCACGATTGTCTTCTCTCCTTTCTTTGTCAGCATCACTACCTTGTCTGCTTTCTGGAGTATGTTGATATCATTTGTCACGACCACCACTGTCTTCTTCTTCAGCTTTTCCAGCGCATCTATGAGGTGTCTTACGCTCTCTTTGTCCAGCCCTGATGTGGGATCGTCCAGCAGGAGGACTTTTGGCTCTCTCACTATGGCTCTTGCCAGGGTTATCCTGTGTTTCTGTCCTGCTGAGAGCCTGCTGACCTGATCGAGTTTTGTGTTGTATCCTTGGGGCAGCCCCATTATCGTCTTGTGGATGTTTGTTATGTCTGCTGCTGACTTTATGTCATTCATGGTCCTGTGCAGTTCTGGGTGTCCGTACACTATGTTGTGCAGCACAGTCTCTGAGAACAGGAATGGCTCCTGGTTGACTATCGCTATGTTATGCCTCAACGAGTCTGTCCTGAGGTCACTGATATCCTTCCCGTCTATGGTTATCTTCCCTGTCTTGGCTTCGAGCGTCCTCAGCAGCAGGTGCAGCAGCGTGGTCTTTCCCACTCCGCTCTCTCCGACTATCGCCGTCATCTTCCCTTTGGGTATTGTCAGGTTGACTCCTGAGAGCACCGCTGTCTGGTCGAATCTGTAGCTCACGTCCTTGAATGTTATGTCCCCTTCCTGTTCCAGGGCATCTTTGCCTTCTTTGACCGGTTTTGCGTCATGCAGTATCGAGAATACCCTCTCTGCCGTGACTCTCAGTGTCTGTATCTCGAATTCCTTGCCTGCGAGTTCCTGTACCGGTCCGAAGAGCCTTGGCATGAGCATGGCGAATGCCAGCAATGTACCTACCTCGAAACTTCCTTCTATTATCAGGTATGTCGCATAGAGCAGTATGGTGTATGGCGCGAAGTCGCCTATTATCTCCATGATGCTCTGCAGTTTTATCGAGAATCTCTCGTAGTCATACTGCAGGTCGTTGTAGCTCTGGAGCTGCTTGTCCAGGTCTTTCTTCTCGTATTCTCCCTGGTTGTTCGTGACTGACTCTTTCAGCCCTGCGAGTTTCTCCTGGATGACGTTGTATATGTCTCCGTATTTGGTCTTTATCGCGGTGTATTTTTTCCTTATTATCCTGTTGACCGGGATGGTCATGATTATGAATACCGGCACGAATGCCAATGCTACCAGGGTGAGCTTGCTGCTCACGATGAACATGTATGCTATGGTTATGAGCACTGAGACTATATCGAGTATCGGCGAGAGCACCAGGTCGAATGCGCTTCCTGTTATCTCTTCTGTGTCGTCGATGACGCGCTCCATAAGCTGTCCCTGGTTGTAGTGTGAGTGGTATGAGAACGGTACATGGAGCAGCTTTGAGAAGAAGTCTGTCTGCATCTTCTTTGTGATGTTGAGGTTTAGCCTTGTTATCATGAGGTCCTGTATGTAGTTCACCACCAGCAGGATGAGGTGTGTTACGAACACGACGACTATCATCGTCGCGACCATGTTTATGTCTTTTGATGGTATAGCTATGTCAAGGAGCCTTTTCATCACTTCGACAGGTACCAATCCCAGGATTATTGTTATTACGCTGAGTCCGAATATGATCAGAAGTCTTACCCAA